>JBKOUP010000493.1:0-8721 GCA_046723495.1 Acidobacteriota bacterium | reverse complement strand
GAGCGGCATCGTGTCCGAGGTGAGGGCCAGGAAGAAGACCGGCGAATCGGCGGGGGTGACCTTGTTGTACGACGGCGGCGCCGGCATGTTCGGCGGCAGCTGCCGGGCCGCGGCGGCGATGGCGGAGGCCACGTCCTGCGCGGCGGCGTCGATGTTGCGGGAGAGGTTGAACTGCAGGGTGATCGAGGTCGATCCGAGGAAGCTCGCCGAGGTCATGGTGTCGAGGCCGGCGATGGTGGAGAACTGCCGCTCCAGCGGCGTGGCCACGGCCGCGGCCATCGTCTCCGGCGACGCTCCCGGCAGCGAGGCGTTGACCTGGATGGTCGGGAAGTCGACGTTCGGCAGGTCGCTGACGGGCAGCTGGCGGTAGGACATGATGCCGAAGAGCAAGATGGCCAGCATGACCAGGGTGGTCATGACGGGGCGGCGGATGAAGATTTCGGCGATGTTCATTTGACGGGCTCTCAGCTCTCAGCTCTCAGCTCTTGGCTCTCAGGAGCCCTTGATCTCCACCTTGCTCTTCGGCGTCAACTTCAATTGTCCGTCCGTGACGACGGTCTCGCCAGCGTTCACCCCTTTTTCGACGATGGCGTTCTGGTCAATTGTCTTGTAGATCGAGACGGGGCGCATCTCCACGGCGTTGCCGCTTTTCACCACGTAGACGAACTGGCCGCGCTGTCCGGTCTGCACGGCGCGCAACGGGATCACCAGGGCGTTGGCCTTGTTGTCGGTGGTGATGGCCACGTTCACGTACTGGCCGGGCCAGAGGGCGCGGTTCTTGTTCGTGAACGTGGCCTTGAGCGTGATCGTCCCGGTGGTCGTGTCGACGTTGTTGTCGATGAAGGTGAGCGTTCCGGTGGCGATCGGCGCGCCGCCTTGCTGCCGCTCGGCGACGACGGCGGCGCCGGCGCGCTGGCGCAGCAACGCGAGGTTCTGCTCGGGGACGGCGAACTGCACGTAGACCGGCTCGATCTGATTGATGACGACCATCGGCGTGGTGTCGTTGGCCTTGACGAGGTTGCCGGCGTGGGCCATGAGCGAGCCGGTGCGTCCGTCGAGCGGCGAGCGGATCTCGCAGTAGGAGCGCTGCAGGCGCGCGTTCTCGACGGCGGCGCGGTCCGCTGCCGTCACCGCCCGCGCGGCGTCGGCCGCGGCGATGAGCTTGTCGTAGTCCTCTTTCGTCACGTAGTCCTTCTTGACGAGGTCGCCGTAACGCTTGGCCTGTGCCTCGGCGTTACGAAGCTGGGCCTCGTCGCGTTGAAGGTTGGCCTCGGCCTGGCTCAGGGTGGCGTCGTACGGACGGGGATCGACGGTGAAGAGCATCGCCCCCTTGCGCACGTCGTCGCCTTCCTTGAACCAGACCTTCTCCAGCTGTCCGCCGACGAGCGCGCGCACGGCGACGTTCGTGATCGGCTGGACGTTACCGATGGCCCGGATCTGGATCGGCATGTCCTTCTGCTGGACGGTGGCCACCGTGACGGGCACGGCCTCGTCGGCCGGCTTCGGTTTGTGCGGCGTGCAGGCCAGCGCCGCGACGGCGGCGAGTGCGACGGTAAACGTTTTCATCATGGTGCTCCCAATTTCCCCGTTGCGTGCGCCAGCTCGGCCAGCGAGAGGAGATAGTCGGCGCGCGACTGCACTTCCTGGGCGCGCGCGCTTTCCAGCGCCGATTGCGCGGTGAGGACGTCGATGATCGTGCCGACGCCTTCGCGGTAGCGCGCGGCGGCGACGTTGGCCGACTCCTGCGCGCTGGCCAGGAGGTCGCGGCTCGTGGCCACGCGCTGCTTCGCCGTCTGCAGGGCGTAGTAGCTCGACCATACTTGCAATCCGATTTGCTGCGTGAGATCGCGGACGTCTTCCTGGGCCAGCTCCGCCTGCAGCCGCGCGGCGCGGACGTCGTACTCGTTGCGCCAGCCGGTGAAGAGCGGGAAGCGCAGGCCGACGCCGGCGGAGAACGTGTTCGCGCCGCCGGCGCCGTTCGGCGAGCCATAGACGGTGTGGCCGGCGGCGCTGTTGAGGGTGACGCTCGGCAGATACGCGGAGCGGACTTCCCCGATGTGCACGCGGGCGCGCTCGGCGTCGGCGCGCGCGGCGGCAAGGGCGGGGCGGTCGGCGGCGGCCTGGGCGATGAGCGCGTCGACCGCTTGCGTCATCGTGTCGGTGGCGACGGTGGCGGGCAGCTCGCCGAGCTCGAAGCGCGCCGTGGCCGGGACGCCCATCGCCGTCGCCAGCGTCCCCTCGGCGGTGCGCAGGTTTCCTTCGAACGTCTCGAACGTCAGCTGGGCCTGCGAGACGGCGGTGCGCGCCTGCAGGACGTCGGCAATCGTCGCCAATCCGGCGTCGTGCCGCGCCTCGGCCGTGGAGAGCCCGGTCTGGCGCTCTTTCAGCGTCGCGGCCTGCGCGTCGCGCAGCGCTTTTGCGTCGAGGACCCGGAAGTAGCTTTGCTCCGCGACAAGGACGACGTTCTGGATGGTCTGGTTGTGCTCGAAGTCGGCGGAGATGAGCGTCTGCCGCGCTTCTTCAATGGTGGCGGCGCGGCCGCCGAAGTCGAAAAGGAGATAGCTGAGGGCGACCGATGGCGTGAACGTGGTCGACGACGAGCCGGCACTGATCGCCGCGCCGCTGCTCTGCCGGCTCAGCGCGGCGCCGAGGTCGACCTCGGGGTAGAGCGCGGAGCGGCGGCTGCCGAGGTTGGCCTCGGCGGTGCGCGCGGCCAGCCACGCTTCGCGCGTGGCGGGGTTGTTCGCCAGCGCGGTGCCGACGACGTCGGCGAGCGAGAGCGTCGTCGCCGCCGGCATAACCGTCTCGAATTTCGTGACCGGCGGCACGGCCGACGCCGGCGGCGTCCACGCCGTCGCGGGCGCGGGGGCGGTGCCGGGGTTGTCGACGCTCGCGCAGGCGGCGAGGAGGGCAATGACGCCGACCACCGTCATCCTGAGCCGCGCAGACGGCGAAGGATCTCCGACGCGCACATCGCTGGCATTCTGAGATCCTTCGCTTCGCTCAGGATGACGGTTCACTTCGACCTCCGTTTGACCAGACCGCGCAGGAAGATATCGGAAATCAGCCGGGCGTCGTCTTCGACGGGGGTGTCGCCTCTGCCGACGAGGCGCTGGTTCATGATGGCGAAGTTGGCCTCGATGAACATGGCCGCGGCCTTGCCGGGGTCGACGTCGCGGAAGACGCCGCTCTCGATGCCGTCGCGGATGACATGCGCGGAGCGTTGCACGAGATGGCGGTAGCGGTCGCCGCGGAAGCGCTGCCCCGAGGCCCGCGTGACCTCGCGCTCGTAAATGAGGATGCGGAAGAGGTCGCGGCGCTCGTCGAAGTAGCTGAGGTAGCGCAACGAGTAGGCCTCGAGCTTGCGCAGCGGATCGAGGTCGCTGTCGAAGAGGGCGTCGAGGCGCTCGATCATCGGGGTGAGGGCGGCGTCCTTGACCGCTTCGAGCAACGCCTGCTTGTCGCGGTAGTGGAGGTAGACGGTGCCCTTGGCGATGCCGACTTCCTGGGCCACGCGCTCCATGGTCACGGCGCCGAGGCCTTCCCGGCACATGAGCTGGATGACGGCTTCCTGGATCGACTGGCGCTTGAAATCCTGCCAGAGGGTGGTGGTTGCTCTCATGGGCTTGCTGACCGGCCGGTCATTTTAAGAGCCGGTTGGGTCAGGCAAACGTTTCGAAACGGTTGCGATGTTCCCGGCGATGCGGTCCGACAATCACTCCATGAACCGCGCGTTGGCCGGTCTGGCCCTAGCCGCTTTCCTCGGGACATCGTTCGCGGCCCTCGCCGCCGAGCCGCCGAAGGCCTTGTCGCGCAGCGAGCGGAAGGAGCGGATCAAGAACCTCTCTGACCATTACCGGCAGTTCCTGGCCGAGGTCGAGCCGATCATGCAGCCGGAAGAGCTCGACGCCTTTCTGCGTCTGGAGAGCGATCCGCAGCGCGACCTCTTCGTCGACGACTTCTGGCGGCGCCGAGAAAGCACGCAACCCGGCTACCGGGCCATGTACTACGAGCGCCTGCAAATCGCCCGCGAGCAATACCGCTCCGTGGCCAGCGACCGCGGGAAGATCTTCGTCATCCAGGGTCCGGCGGCGAACATCGTCAAGGTCGACCACAACACCTGCCGCCTGCTGCAGGACATGGAGATCTGGACCTACGACGAGATCCCGAAGATCGGACACACGGTCCGCTTCATCTTCTATGTCCCGCGCGGCGGGATCGATTACAGGCTCTGGCTCTCCTCGAGCCATTGGCGCGACGGCGTCATCGATCTGATCTCGAACGAGATCGTGTCGGAAGACCCCACCGATCCGAACAAATCCCTCCAAAAAGTCTTCGGCCAGTGCTCCCGCAATTCGCCGCTCAACCATCTTCAATGCGAGTGCGCCAACGTTGCCGACGACGTCATGCGCGCCCTCGCCGCCAGCGAGACGTCGAACAGCGAATGGCCGAAGGCCTTCCTCCCGCCGCCCGTCGACAAGGAAGCGGTGCGGCGCGTCCTGCAGAAGGTGGTCATCCCCACGCCCGGCGCGGCGAAGCTCTCCACGGAGGTCTCGGTCGCCTATCCATTCCGGCAAGGCGAGCGCACCGACGCCCAGGTGACGGTGCTCGTGCCGAAGTCGGAGCTGGTGGTGAAGGAGGTCGCCGGAGCGACGGTGTACGGCGTCGACGTCGTCGGCGAAGTACTCAAGGACGGCGAGATGTTCGAGCACTTCCGCTATCGCTTCGATTACCCGGCCGCATCGGCCGGCGAGAAGCTCCCGGTCGTCGTCGACCGCCTCCTGCGCCCGGCCGCGTACACGCTGCGCCTCCGCCTCTCCGACGCCAACGCGAACCGCGAGGCCATCGTGGAGACGGCGGCGAACGTGCCGGAGGTGCCGCAGTCCGGCGGCGAGGCCACGGTCTCGCGCATCGCCAAGGCCATGGAAGCCGATCAGCCGCTGCTGCGCATCGTTCCGCTGCCCGACGAGCTGCTCAGCGGCGTGCAACACATCGACACGATGATCGAGGGGAAGGTGACGGCGGTGGAATTCTCGCTGGACGGGCACAAGGTCATGACCAAGCGCGCCCCGCCGTACGCGCTCGACGTCGACCTCGGCCGCGTGCCGCAGACGCATCGCATCCGGGCCACGGCGCTCGACGAGACGGGGGAGACCATCGCCGGCGACGAGATCGTCGTCAACGCCGGCAACGAGCCCTTCCGCGTGCGCATCGTGGCCCCGCGTCTGGTGCCGAAGATCCGCGGCCGGACGCGCGTGGAGATGGCCGTCCGCGTGCCGGACGGGAAGTCGCTGGAAAAGCTCGAGCTCTTCCTCAACCAGTCCCGCCTGGCCACGCTGTACGCGCCGCCCTTCGTGCAGACGATCGAGATTCCGCCGCAAAAGGGGACGGCCTACCTGCGCGCCGTGGCCACGCTGAAGGACTCCGAGCTCGCGCCGGTCGAGGACGTGGTCATGGTGAACACGCCGCAGTTCATGGCCGGCGTGAACGTGCACCTCGTCGAGCTGCCGGCGACGGTGTTCCGCGGCGGCCGTCCGGTGAACGACGTGCAGGAGAGCGATTTCAAGGTCTTCGACGACGGGAAGCCGGTGACGATCTCGAAGTTCGAGCAGGTGTCGAACCTGCCGCTCTCGGTCGGCCTGGCCATCGACACCTCGGCGTCGATGCAGCCGCGGATGGCGGAGGCGCAGAAGGCGGCCTCGGCGTTTTTCGCTAACGTCATGCGCGGCGGCGACAAGGCTTTCGTCGTGTCGTTCGACATCCGTCCGGAGATGGTGCAGAAGTGGTCGCCGAACGCCGGCGATCTCTCCGCCGGTCTGGCCAAGCTGCGCAGCGGCGAGTCGACGGCGTTCTACGACGCGGTGGCGTTCGCGCTCTACAACTTCAGCGGCGTGCACGGCCGGCGCGCGCTGATCGTGCTGACCGACGGCCGCGACACGGCCTCGAAGCTCTCGTTCGATCAGACGCTCGAGTACGCGCGCCGCGCCGGCGTGCCGGTGTACGGCATCGCCATCGGCATCCCCATCACGGCCGTCGACGTCCGCTACAACTTCGGGAAGCTCTGCAACGAGACCGGCGGAACGGTGTTCTACATCGATCACGCCTCCGATCTGAAGCGGATCTACGACCAGATCGAGAGCGAGCTGCGCTCGCAGTACGTGCTGAGCTTCTATCCGCCGGACGACGCCGCGGCGAAGTGGCACGAGGTCACGGTGCAGGTGCGCGGCGCGTCGGCCAAGTCCATCCGCGGCTACTACCCGTGATCAACGGCGGCGCCGGAGATGCGGCACGCCCGCCAGCGACGGCCCGTCGCGCAGGTCGACGCTGACGGCGGCGCCCGATTCGGCGAAGCGGTAGCGGCGCCCGGTGATGGCGCCGGCGACCGTCAAGGCCGTGGCTCCGGTGTACTCGAAGACGACGAGCGCCTGCGGCGGGGCCGGGCTGACGGGCCGTCGCGGGTCAGGAACGGTCGTGGTCGGGTTGTGGTGGAACGTGCTCCGTTTGTCGCCGCAGCAACTCATGATTCACCTCCGGATCTTCGACGTAGGCGGCGCGCGCCGTGGCGCGCTCGAGCAAGATTGCTCCGGCCGAGAGCGCCGGGACGAGGAGCAGCCGCTCCTGCCACGTCGCTCCCAGCCAGAGCGCGAACGGGACGGCGATCCAGACGCTGAGGCAGTAGAAGCAGTCGAGCAGCTGCCCGAACAGCGAGTCGCCCGCGGCGCGCCGCAATCGCACGAAGACATCGGCCGGGCCGTCCTCTCCGTACAGCAGGTGCGTGATGCGCCATACGGAGAGGATGCCCAGCGTGAGAACGTAAAACATCGGTCAGTTCGCCTGGATCCCGAGGAGATATTCGTTGTTGCACCAGGCCCCGGAGGTGTAGCCGTTGGTGACGCGCATCGTCGCGCTCAACTGCACGGCGAAGGTGCAGAACGGTTGCGGGGGATGGCTCGGGTCGCCGGGAATGCCGGGGTCAAGCCAGTGTCCGCTCGCGGCGGTGAGGTCGGTGGTGACGGAGCCCGAGCCGTCATGTCCGGCGACGTCGAACGTCCCTTCGTACAGGCACGGAGTGAGCGCCGCCGTGTAGATGCCGTTGAGAATGTTCGGACTGCCGTTGACGCCGAAGCCGCCGGCGTTCCCCTTGCGCACGCCGAGCGTGTAGCTCTCCATGAACCCTTCGAGCTGCGTGGCCTTGAACGTCACCGTCAGCGGCGGATTGGCCTGTCCGTTCAGATTGAAGAGCGCGCAGACGCCGCCCTGCTGCAATCCCAACATCACGGACGAGATGTCGCAGTTCGGACCGTTGTTGTCGATGTAGAGCGTGATGTGATCCTCCGCTCCCACGACGCGATTGCCGGCGGCGTCGTAGCCCTCGATCAGGAACGTGACCGGCCCGTACTGCCGCCCGCCGATCACAGCCGGGTACTGGCTGGTGGTGATCCAGGCCTTGCGCGTGCGGTGGGCGATGACGTAGGTCGGATCGCTCTCGATGTTGTTGTAGGCCTTGGCCGGCTTCGGGCTGCCATCGACGTTGAGGATGCGGTCGAACGGCCCGATGATCTCGCCGACATAGGTGGGATCCGATTCGTGCCCGATCTTCGGATAGATGTACGACTCCTGGAAGAACGTCCACCCGGTGGACAAGGAGTTGCGATAGCGGATCGTGTACTGCGTGACCTCGGGATGATCGAGGAAGCAGGCGAAGAGGTCGACGACGCCGTTCCACGCGGCGCAGGCGACGTGGGGCGTGTCGGGCAGTGCGCTCGTGGTGGTGACGCGGCCGTCGGCGTCGAGGACGGGGTGATTCGTTCCGCCGACGAAGATGTTGCCGAGGTACTGGATGGCCGGGCCGCCCTGGCAGGCCTTCGGCAGCGGCGCGGCCGACGCCGGCACGCAGATGTTGATGCGCTTCAGGTGGCCGATGTTCCAGTACGGCGCGGACTCGAAGCTGTAGCCGGCGGGATGGAGCGGGTCCTTGGCCACGACCTGCACGATGATGTCCGGATACAACTGCACGGTCTCGTCCTCGCCGAGGGCGATGTCGCCGAACTCTTCGAGAAAGTCGAAGAACGAGCGCTGAAAGAAGAAGATGTAGTTGCCCTGCTCGTCGGTCGTGCAGCCGCCGAGGTTGTCGCGGGTGCCTTCGCCGGTGTAGGAGCCGCCGTGCTTCTCGGCATCGGTGCGGTCGTACTCCTGGAAGCGGAGCCCGATTCCCGGCAGCGGAGCGCTCTGGCAACGATTGAAATAGCGGTTGGCGGCGCTGGCCAGGCTGGCGGCGTTGAACAGGGTCGCGCTGGTCTGCGCGGATGCGGTGAACGAGCGGACGGCTTTGAACTGCAAGGCGGTGTCCGGCGCGGCGGTGCCCGGCGTAGCAGCGTCCGCCTCCGTGGCCGCCAGGCGCTGCAACACCTCGCCCTGCTTCACCGGCAGCGTGCCCTGCAGCGGAATCACGAGCGGGGTGAACGGTGCGGGATCGGGCCCCGGTCCCGGCGGCAGCTTCGGAACCGGCGCCACCCGCTGCGGATACAACTGCAGCAGCGGATCGCGGAAGACGGGGTTCTGCAGCGCGAGGCTCAGCGATGCCAGGGTGTCGATGGTGTAGTAGAGCTTGTTGCAGGGGTTGAAGAGACAGTTGCCGCTGTAGTAGCTCACGTTGCCGTAGATCAGGTACGCGTCCGCCGTGGCCGGCCGCGAGCACGTGAGGACCACGTCGTCCCAGAC
>JBKOUP010000112.1:0-2242 GCA_046723495.1 Acidobacteriota bacterium | reverse complement strand
CCGCCGTGGCCTCCGAAGCCGCCGCGTCCACCGCGGTCGCCACCTCGGTCACCGCCGAAGCCTCCGCGATCCCCGCGGTCGGGGCGATTCGCGCGCGCGGCCGCGGCCGCGGCGAGCTCCTCCTCCGTCGGCGGGGGCAACAGCGGCTTGCGGGAGAGGCGGATCTTGCCGGTGTCGGGCTCGATGCCGACCACCTGCACCTCCGTCTCGTCGCCGAGCTGGAAGAGATCCGTCACCTGGCCGACGCGCGTGTGCGCCATCTCCGAGATGTGCAGCAGGCCGTCCTGGCCCGGCAGGATCTCGACGAATGCTCCGTACGGCTCGATGCGCTTGACCGTGCCCTTGTAGTTCTTCCCGACCTCCGCCGACGCGGTGAGACCCTTGATGATGTCGATGGCGCGCTCGGCGGACTTCTCGTCCATCGAAGCGATCGTGACCTTGCCGTCGTCCTCGACGTCGATCTTCGTCCCCGTCTCCTCGACGATCCAGCGGATCGTCTTGCCGCCGGAGCCGATCACGTCGCGGATGCGGTCCTTCGGAATCTGGATCGTGTAGAGGCGCGGCGCGTACTCGGAGAGCTGCGCGCTCGGCTCGGCGATCGCGGCGTTCATCTTGTCGAGGATGTAGAGCCGTCCTTCCTTCGCCTGCTCCAGCGCCTGGGCCATGACCTCGCGCGAGATCCCGCTGACCTTGATGTCCATCTGCAGCGCG
This sequence comes from Acidobacteriota bacterium, assembly GCA_046723495.1. Taxonomy (GTDB): domain Bacteria; phylum Acidobacteriota; class Thermoanaerobaculia; order Gp7-AA8; family Gp7-AA8; genus DATDFB01. Next base: position 1,531 of record JBKOUP010000112.1, on the reverse strand, counting down.
GTGATCCCCTTGCGCGTGCCGGCCACCTTGAAGTCCATGTCGCCTTCGTGGTCCTCGAGGCCGGCGATGTCGGTGAGCACCGCGGTCTTGTCCGCTTCCTTCACGAGCCCCATCGCCACGCCGGCGACGGCCGAGCGCATCGGCACGCCCGCCTGCATCAGGGCCAGCGATCCGCCGCAGACCGAGGCCATCGACGACGAGCCGTTGGACTCGAGAATGTCGCTGACGATGCGGATGGTGTAGGCGAACTCGCTCTCCGGCGGCAGGAGCGGCTGCAGCGCGCGCCTCGCGAGATTGCCGTGGCCGATCTCGCGGCGCGCGGGGCCGCGCAGGAACTTCACTTCCCCGACCGAGAACGGCGGGAAGTTGTAGTGGAGCATGAAGCGCTGGAAAGTCTCGCCTTCGAAGTCTTCGATCTTCTGCGCTTCCTGCGGCGTGCCGAGGGTGATGGTGACGAGGGCCTGGGTCTCGCCGCGGGTGAAAATGGCCGAGCCGTGGGTGCGCGGGAGCACGCCGAGGTCGATCGTGATCGGGCGGATCTCCTTGAACGCGCGGCCGTCGAGGCGGCGCTGTTCCTTGATGATCGTGTCGCGGAAGATCTGCGTCTCCATCTCCGCGTACGCCGCTTCGATCGCGGCGAGCTTGTCGGCGTCGCCGCCGGCGCTCTCCAGCATCGCCGTGCGGACGGCGCGCACGGCGTCGCGGCGGGCGTGCTTTCCCTGCGTGAGCAGCGCGCTGCGCAACTCCACGCCGAACTTTTCTTTCAGCTCGTTGTAGATCTCCTCGGTGTACTTGGCAACGTAGGTGACGTCGATCTTCGGCTTGCCGGCCTCTTCGCGGAGCTGCCGCTGCAGCTGGCAGATGCGGCGGATGGCCTCGTGCGCGGCCTCGAAGGCGTCGAGGACGACGCTCTCGTCGACCTCGCGCGCGCCCGCCTCGACCATCACGATGGCATCCTCGGTTCCGGCCACGACCAGGTCGAGGTCGGAGAGGTCGCGCTGCGAGTTCGTCGGATTGATGACGATCTGGCCGTCGAGATAGCCGACGCGCACGGCGCCGATCGGATTCGGGAAGGGAATCTCCGAGATCACCAGCGCCGACGAAGCGGCGTTGATGGCCAGGGTATCGGGGTCGTTCTCGCCGTCGGCGGAGAGGACGAGGGCGATGATCTGCGTCTCCTGCCGGTAGCCCTTCGTGAACGACGGGCGCAGCGGCCGGTCGATGAGGCGCGAGGTCAGGATCTCTTTTTCGGTGGGACGCCCTTCGCGCTTGAAGAAGCCGCCCGGGATGCGTCCGCCGGCGTAGGTGTACTCCTTGTAATCGACGGTGAGGGGCATGAAGTCGCCGAGGACCGCGCCCTCTTTGTAGCAGGCCGTGGCGAGCACGACCGTGTCGCCGTAGCGGATGACGCAGGCGCCGTTGGCCTGCTTGGCGACCGCACCGGTCTCTAACGACAGACTGCGTCCGCCGATCTCCAATTCTTTCTTGAACGTCATTGATTTCTCTCTGTGCAGGAGGCCACTCATCACCT
>JBKOUP010000213.1:0-6352 GCA_046723495.1 Acidobacteriota bacterium | reverse complement strand
GTTCTGGAGATGCGATGGAAAGCGGCGACGGAATGAAAACCAGAAACCAGAAACCAGAAACCAGACGCGTTCGGTTTGTCGATTTGTGGTTTCTGGTTTCTGGTTTCTGGTTTCAAAGCCGATGAACAACGACGGAACGATCCTCGACATCAGCGCCCTCCGCCTCCGCCGCGGCCTCCGCGAGGTCCTGCGCGGCGTGACGATGCGCGTGCGCCGCGGCGAGCTCGTGGCGCTGATGGGGCTCTCCGGCGGCGGGAAGACGACGGTGCTGCGCGCGGTGGCGGCGCTGGAGCCGTTCGACGGCGGCACGATCGACGTCGGCGGCGTCGTCCTCCGTCCCGGCCCGCTGCCGCCGCGAGCGGTGGCGAAGGAGTTGCGCACGCGCGTCGGGATGGTGTTCCAGCTGCACTATCTCTTCGAGCATCTGACCGTGCTGGAGAACGTGACGCTCGCGCCGATCAACGTGGCCCACGTGGCGGCCGACGCGGCGCGTCATCGTGCGACGGAATTGCTCGAGTCGCTCGGCGTCGCCCACCGCGCGAACGCGCTGCCGCGCGAGCTCTCCGGCGGCGAGGCCCAGCGCGTGGCCATCGCCCGGGCCATGGCCATGGAGCCGCCGCTGCTGCTGATGGACGAGCCGACGGCGTCGCTCGACCCGGCCCGGCGCGGCGAGCTCGGCGAGACGCTGGTGGAATTGACGCGCGGCGGCCGGACGCTCGTCGTCACCACGCACGACGACGACTTCGCCCGCGCCTTCGCCCAGCGCGCCGTGATCCTCGCGGACGGCGAGGTCGTCGAGGAGGGCGACGCCCGCGCCGTGCTCACGAATCCGCAGCATCCGGCCACGCGGCGGCTGCTACAGGGGTAACAGACTATGAGAAAAATCATTGTCCTGTCATTCATTAGCTTGGACGGAGTCATGCAGGCACCGGGCGGACCCGAGGAAGATCCGTCAAATGGCTTCAAATACGGTGGCTGGACTGCACCGTATTTTTATGACGCCGATAACGCGGCCGGTGAGCTCATGGAAAAACAAATGAAGTCTGCGGATCTTCTATTGGGCAGGAAAACATTCGAGATTTTTGCAGCCTACTGGCCTGAGCATGCGGACTATTGGCCGGGCATCAACGAGGTTACAAAATATGTCGTGAGCAATACGATGGACCGGTCAGATTGGCAAAACTCAGTTTTTCTCAAAAGCGTCGATGACATCAAAACGCTCAAGAATTCAGAAGGCTCCGATATTCAAGTTCACGGCAGCGGCAACCTGATCCAGACACTCCTCGAACACGATCTGGTCGATGAGCTGTGGCTGAAGACGTTTCCCGTCACGCTCGGTAGCGGCAAGCGTTTGTTCAGTGGAGGCACGATTGCCGCAGCCTTTACGTTAACGGAGAGTCTGGTCACGCCAAACGGCGTGATCTTCGCCAATTACAAGCGAGCGGGAGACGTGAAGACGGGCACGATCGGGGCTTAATCGCCGGAGCCGGCGTTTCAGCTCAGTGAGCATTCTTGAGAAACAGCGCCACCGTCATGATCAACCCGATCGCCACCACCGCGCCGCGGACGAACTTGCGGCCGAGGCGCTTGGCCAGTTTCGCGCCGACGAAGCCGCCGGCGATCGCGGCCACCGCCATGACCGCCGCGTCTTTCCAGAGCACTGCGCCGGAGATCGCGAAGTAGACCGCGGCCACGGCGTTGATGCAGACCGCGAGCAGGTTCTTCAGCCCGTTCATCTCGTGCAGGTCCGTGAGGCCGATCAGGCCGAGCGCGGCGAGCATCAGGATGCCCATCCCCGCGCCGAAGTAGCCGCCGTAGAGGCCGACGAGCAGCTGGAAGGTGAAGACGAAGATCACCCATCCGGCGGTCGGCTTCTCGTGGGCCTTGGCGACGAGCTTCAGCTTGCGGGAGATCAGCTCCTGCGCCGCGAGCAGCAGCGTTGCGCCGAGGATGAGGAACGGCACGATGCGCGAGAACGTCTTCTCCGACGTGTGCAGCAGCAGGATCGCGCCGAGCGCGCCGCCGGCGATCGACGGAATGGTCAGCAGGAACAGCCAGCGCCGGATCTTGCGCATGTCATCGCGGTAGCCGAGCATCGCCGAGAGCGATCCCGGCCAGAGCGCGACCGCGTTCGTAGCGTTGGCCATGATCGGCGGACGGCCCATCCAGACCATCGTCGGGAAGGAGACGAGCGTGCCGCCGCCCGCCATCGAGTTGATGACGCCGGCGATGAAGGCGGCGATGGCGATGATCGTCAGCGCCACGCGTAGATGTCCACGTTCGCCCGCGCCCGCAGCTGCGCGGTCCAGCGCTCGACTTCGGACTGCAGCCGGTCGCTGCGCAGCAGAGCGCGGATCTCCTCGCGCACGTCGTTGAGCGGCGGCACCGGCAGCCCGCGCGCGCGGCGCTGCGCGCTCCAGGTGCCGTTGTAGGCGCTCTCGATCTCCTCGTTGGCGACGAAGATCAGCGGCGCGAAGCGCTCCTGGATGTACGCCTCCACCTGCAGCTGGCGTTTGATCAGGGCGCGCACGTCCTCTTCGGTCAGCTCCGCGCGCTGCATGGCCGCGGCGAAATCCGCCGGCGAGGCGAAGCGCGCCGCGATCTCGCGCAGCCGGGCCTCGATCGAATCCTTCGGGATCTCACTCGCGCCGAAGCGCTCCGCGTCGCGGTAGCGCAGCGCCTGCGCGATCAGCGCCTCGAGCACGTCGCGGCGGTATTCGTCGTCCGTCTTGGCGGTGCGCGGGAAGAAGCGCAGCTCGACCATTTGGTTGACCTCGCTGACGGTGACGACTTGGCGGTCGACGACGGCGGCGATGCGGTCGATGGTGGCGGCCAATAAACCAGAAACCAGAAACCAGAAACCAGAAGCGGCGGCGAAAGCGAGCGCGAGAATTCTTCTGGTTTCAGGTTTCTGGTTTCTGGTTTCAGTTGACACTCGGGAACTTCCCTTTCTACCCTCGACGTTAGCACTCTCAAGAGGCGAGTGCTATCGCATGCAGAAAATCGGGCTCCATGCCGACCTCGACAGCCGTTCCCGCGACGTCCTGCGCGAGATCGTCGTCGAATTCATCTCCACGGGCGAGCCCATCAGCTCCCGCTCGCTGGCGAAGAGCGGGCGCTTCCACCTCTCCTCGGCCTCGCTGCGCAACGTCATGGCCGACCTCGAAGACCTCGGCTACCTCGCCCAGCCCCACACCTCGGCCGGCCGCGTCCCCACCGACCGCGGCTACCGCTTCTTCATCGAGCACCTGATGACCTCGCGGGCCTTGACCCGGCGCGAGCGCGAGGCCATCGACGACGAGGTCCGCCACGCCAGCGAGATCGATGACGTCCTCCATCACGCCTCCAGCCTTCTCTCCAAGTTCAGCGACCAGGTCGGCATCGTCTTCATGCCGACTCTGCTGCAATTCACGGTCCGCAGCATGGACTTCGTGCAGGTCGCCGAGAGCAGGATCATGTGCATCATCGTCGGCGTCAACGGCGTGGTCGTGAACAAGATCATCGACACCCGGCAGCCCTTCACGCGCGACGAGCTCGAAAAAATCGGGCGCTTCATCTCCGTCGAATTCAGCGGCATGACTCTCGACGCCATCCGCTGCCGCCTCGTGCGCATGACCGAGGAGGAGCGGGCCCAGCACGACCGCATCGTGCAGAAGACCATCGCCCTCGGCATCGAGGCCGTCAACGACGTGGCACCGGTCGAGCACGAGCTCTACGTCGAGGGGACGAGCTCCATCCTGCTGAAGCCCGACTTCGCCGACGCGGCCGCGCTACGCAAGACCATGCTCGCTCTGCAGGAGAAAGAGAAATTGATCGAGATCCTGGAGTCGTGCCTCGACGAGGATGGGTTGCAGATCCTCATCGGCTCCGAGACCGACTTCACGCAGGTCCATAATTTCAGCCTGGTGGCGCGGCGGTACGGATCGTCGCAGGCGCCTCTCGGCATGGTCGGGATCATCGGCCCGATGCGCATGGAGTACGCGCGCATCGCCCCGCTGGTCGACTACCTCAGCCGCGTGCTCAGCCGAAAGATTGAAGAAGGAGAGCTTCAGCAGTGAGCGACGAGAACAATCGCAGCGAAGACGAAGCCTACGTCCTCGAGGACGACGGCTCGTCGATCGAGCAGATCGAGCGCGAGATGAACGAAGCCGCGCAGGCCGCCGCGGCCGATCCGCCGCCGGCGGAGGAAGCGGCCGCCACGGTCGAACAGGACCTCCGCGAGTTCCGCGACCGCTATCTCCGCACGCTTGCCGACTTCGAGAACTACCGCAAGCGCATGGAGCGCGAGAAGGCCGACTACTTCAAATACGCGATGGCCGGCGTGATCAAGGACCTCCTGCCGGTCCTCGACAACTTCGACCGCGCCCTCGAGCACGCCGAGGAGGGCGACGACTTCAACAAAGGCGTTGCGCTCATCTACAAGCAGCTCTTCGACGTCCTGCGCCGCCACGGCGTGCGCGTGATCGACGAGGGCAACGTCAAGTTCGACCCCAACATCCACGAGGCCGTCGTCACCGAGGAGGAGCCGAGCGTGCCGAGTCACACGGTGACGGCGGTGTTGCAAAAAGGGTATTTCCTGCACGATCGGCTGCTCAGGCCCGCGATGGTGAAGGTGGCCGTGGGAGGACCGGAGGAGTAGCGGTTGGCGAATCGCTAACATACGACCATGGCAAAGATCCTCGGAATCGACCTCGGCACGACCAACTCCTGCGTCGCTGTCGTCGACGTGGCCACACCGCAGGTGCTCTCCAACCGCGAGGGGAGCCGCACGACACCCTCCGTCGTCGGCTTCACCGAGGATGGCGACCGCCTGGTCGGACAGATCGCCAAGCGCCAGGCCATCACCAATCCCTTCAACACCGTCTTCGCCATCAAGCGCCTCATCGGCCGCAAATACGAAAGCGAGGAAGTCTCGCGGGCCAAGCAGGTGCTGCCGTACCAGATCGTGGCGGCGTCGAACGGCGACATCAAGGTCAAGATCCGCGACCGCGAGTACTCCCCCGAGGAGATCTCCGCGTTCGTACTGATGGAGATCCGCGCCTTCGCCGAAGACTTCCTCGGCGAGCCGATCACCGAGGCCATCATCACCGTCCCGGCGTACTTCAACGACTCCCAGCGCCAGGCCACGCGCGACGCCGGCAAGATCGCCGGCCTCGACGTCCTGCGCATCATCAACGAGCCGACCGCGGCGGCGCTCGCCTACGGCCTCGAGAACCGCGACAACCAGCTCATCGCCGTCTACGACCTCGGCGGCGGCACGTTCGACATCTCGATCTTGAAACTGGAAGACGGGCTGTTCGAAGTCCTCTCCACCTCCGGCGACACCTACCTCGGCGGCGAGGACTTCGACAAGCGCGTCATGGACTGGCTCATCGAGACCTTCCAGCGCGACAACGGCATCGACCTGCGCGACGACCGCATGGCCCTGCAGCGCCTCAAGGAAGCGGCCGAGCGCGCCAAGTGCGAGCTGTCGATGACCGACGAGGCCCGCGTCACGCTGCCGTTCATCTCCGCCGACGCCTCCGGGCCGAAGCATCTCAACACCGTGCTGACGCGGCGCGAGCTGGAGCGCATCGTCGACGATCTGATCCAGAAGACCATCGCCCCGGTCACGGACGCGCTGAAAGCCGCGGGCGTGACGGCCTCGCAGATCGACGAGGTCGTGCTCGTCGGCGGACAGACGCGCATGCCGAAGGTCGTCGAAGCCGTGCAGAAGGTCTTCGGCAAGGAGCCGAACCGCAACATCAACCCCGACGAGGTCGTGGCCGTCGGCGCGGCCGTCCAGGGCGGCATCCTCCGCGGCGACATCAAGGACATGATCCTGCTCGACGTGACGCCGCTGTCGCTCGGCATCGAGACGCACGGCGGCCTGTTTACGAAGATCATCGAGCGCAACTCCACGATCCCGACGAAGAACTCGCTGATCTTCACCACGGTCTCGGACAACCAGAGCAAGGTGCAGATTCACGTGCTGCAGGGGGAGCGCGAGTTCTCGCGCGAGAACAAGTCCCTCGGAAAGTTCGACCTGGTCGGCATTCCGCCCGCGCCGCGCGGCGTGCCCCAGATCGAGGTGACGTTCGCCATCGACTCGAACGGCATCGTCAACGTGAACGCCCGCGACCAGGCCACCGGGCAGCAGCAGGGCGTGCAGATCAATCCCGCCGGCGGCCTGACGAAGGACGAGATCGACCGCCTGGTCAACGAGGCCGCCGCGCACCAGCGCGCCGACGCATCGCGCCGCGAGGTGCGCATGCTCCAGAACAAGCTCGAAGGAATGATCTACACGAACGACAAGGTCTTCAAAGAGTTCGGCAAGTTGCTGAGCGAAGATGACCGAAACCGCGTGCAGAAG
>JBKOUP010000374.1:0-6571 GCA_046723495.1 Acidobacteriota bacterium | reverse complement strand
GCATTTTACTGCTAGGGTACGCGGGTTGCTGAGCAGGGGGTTGCTGAGTTTCTGGGTTGCTGAGTTGCTGCGCGTACCCGGCAACCCAGAAACCCCAGCAACTCAGCAACCCAGCACCCGGCAACTGGAGTTTTCATGATCAAGTTCGGAACCTCGGGGTGGCGCGGCATCATCGGCGAGGACTTCACATTCGAGAACGTCCGCGTCGCCACCCAGGGCGTCGCCAATTACCTCAAGAAATCGGGACAGAAAGGCACCGGCGTCGTGGTCGCCTACGACACGCGCTTCCTCTCCGAGAAGTTCGCCTCCGAGGCGGCCAAGATCCTCGCCTTCAACGACATTCACGCCTTCCTCTGCAACCGCGACGTCCCCACGCCGTGCGTTTCGTTCGAGACCGTGCGCCGGAAGGCCATGGGGGCGATCAACTTCACGGCCTCGCACAACCCGCCGGAGTACAACGGGTTGAAGTTCTCGACCGCCAACGGCGCGCCGGCGCTGCCGGAGGTGACGCAGGCCATCGAGCGGGAGATCCACGCCCTCGAGGAGAAGAACGAGAAGGTCGACGTCTACGAGAAGTCGGAGCTGATCGAGACGATCGAGCCGAAGGACCGCTACCTCGGCGAGCTGCGCAACAAGGTCGACACGGAGGCCATCGGCAAGAGCGGCCTGCGCATCGCCATGGACCCGCTCTACGGCACGGCCCGCGACTACCTCGACTACTTCCTGCTCGAAGCGGGAGTGGAAGTCAAAATCATACACAATTATCGTGACCCTTATTTCGGAGGATTTTCTCCGGAGTGCAACGAGAAGAACCTCGGCGAGCTGCGCAACATCGTCGGCGACGAGCACTTCGACCTCGGCCTGGCCACCGACGGCGACGCCGACCGCTTCGGCATCATCGACGACCGCAATCGCTTCGTCTCGCCGAATATCATCCTGGCCCTGCTGGCCCTCTACCTGAAGCGCTACCGCAACATCCCCGGCGGCCTGGCCCGCTCGGTGGCCACGACGCACCTGATCGACGCCATCGCCAAGAAGCTCGACGTGCCGCTGTACGAGACGCCGGTCGGCTTCAAGTACATCGGAGAGCTGATCCTCGACAACAAGATCGCCATGGGCGGCGAGGAGAGCGCCGGGATGTCGATGTACGGCCACCTGCCGGAGAAGGACGGCATCCTGGCCTGCCTGCTCGTGGCGGAGATGGTGGCGCGCACGGGGAAGAAGCTGAACGAGCTGATCGAGGCCATGTACAAGGAGTTCGGCTACTTCTACTCGAAGCGCGTGGACATGAAGCTGACGCCGCAGCTGAAGGAGTCGCTGAAGGAGAAGCTGGCCAATCCCCCCGCGGCGCTCGACGGCCTGGCCGTCCGCGAGGTGAACAAGACCGACGGCGTGAAGCTGATCTTCGACGACGCCACGTGGCTGCTGTTCCGCATGTCGGGAACGGAGCCGGTGGCGCGCGTGTACGCGGAGGCGTGCAGCCCGAGGGATCTGAAGACGGTGCTGGACGCGGGGAAGAAGTTTGTGGCGCCGTCGTGAGAGTTGTTAGTTCTTAGTTCTTAGTTCTTAGTTCTTAGTTCTTAGTTTTTGGTTCTGCGCATGCTGTGCGCCCCTACGGAATCGATGAACTAAGAACTAAGAACCAACAACTAACAACCGCATGGAATACCCCTTCGACAAGCTCTTCCTCGTCTGCAACGGGCCGCGCTGCAACAACCCTGATCGCGGCGACGAGCGCGGCGAGCCGATTCAGAAGGCGCTCAAGGCGCACAACAAAGCGATGGGGCGCAAGCCCACCGTGCGCATCTGCGCGACGTCGTGCTTCGACATGTGCGACCACGGCCCGAACATGGTCGTGGAGCCGGGACATACGATCTATTCGCACCTCACGGCGATGAAGGCCATCGAGGCCTACGCCGGCGAGATGGGCGACGGGCCGCGCCGGCCGGACCTGGAGCTGACGGAAGAGGAGTTCAACGCGGGGTCGAGCGCGTCGGCGCGCAAACGGTAGGGGCGCACAGCGTGCGCCCGAGCGCAGATGATCACTTGACGAGAGTCAGCGCACGTTTGCCCAGCTTGCTCACCCACGGCGTCGACGCGCGTTCCGCTGTCAGAAGCGGAAGATCGAGATGAATCGCCAGCGCGATGTAGACCGCGTCGTAGGCCGTGCTTCCGTATTCGAGGGCCACGTCGAGGACTGACGCGGTGGGCGGCTCCGCGATCTGCAAGGGCGCATCGAGGTGCAGGGCCCAGATGTCCGCCGCGAGCCTGTCATCGAGCGTTCGGCTGCGCAGATGGGTGCGCAGAACGTTCGCAAACTCCCAGTAATGCAGCGTGGGAACGTGAAAGTGAACGCGTTCTTCGAGCATTCGCGCCTGCCAGGTGCGCGCTGAGCCGGCAAATACTTCCGGAAGGTACCAGGCCACGGCAACACTGGTGTCGAGGACGAAGCTGCTCATGATCTGCTGCGGTCTTCGCGGAGGATCTCGGTCGCGCTTTTTTTCAAACGGATGGAGCTCGTCCGGCTGCGAATCGACGCCAGTCTGTCGGCGTACCGCGACCGTTGCAGTTCCCTGGCACGGACATCGACAAAGGTTCGCAACGCCTCTTCGACCAAGGCCCGCTTGCTGCGCGCGTTCGAGAGGCGCATGGCCTCCTGTACCAGATCATCGTCGAGATCGATATTCGTGCGCATACACACAGCGTAGCACGATACACATTTCGATACACAGCATGCGCCCTACCGGAACGTGTCGCAGTCCTCCACCCGCCCGCTCTGCAGTCCTCGGCGGAACCACTCCACGCGCTGCTGCGACGAGCCGTGCGTGAACCGCTCCGGGCTCACCGCCCGCCCGGACATCCGTTGCAGGCGGTCGTCGCCGATGGCGGCGGCGGCATTGAGGCCCTGCTCGACGTCGGCGTTGTCGATGATGCCGCGCTGCTCCGTGGAGTGGCCCCACACGCCCGCGTAGCAGTCGGCCTGCAGCTCCAGGCGTACCGACAGAGCGTTGCGCCGGCTGCGGTCGCTGTTCATGGCCTGGTGCACCTGCTGCTCGATCCCCTGCAGCTTCTGCACGTGGTGGCCGATCTCGTGCGCGATGACATAGGCCTGCGCGAAATCGCCGGGCGCGCCGAAACGCTCGCGCAGCTCGTCGTAGAAGCCGAGGTCGATGTACACGCGCTCGTCCTCAGGGCAGTAGAACGGGCCGCTGGCCGATTGGGCGAACCCACACGCCGACCGGATCTGATCGCGGAAGAGATCGAGCTTGGCGTGCCGGTAGCCGGGCAGCGTCTGCTCCCACGTCTTCTGCGCGTCGTCGAGCACGAAGGAGACGAACTGCACGTTGCGATGCTCCTCCGGCGTCTCCTGCACGGGGCGATTGACTTGCTGCGGCGCGGCCGTGTTGCCCGCGCTGAAGAGCGCGAAGAAGTTCCGGTGGAAGAGAAGGCTGAGAACGAGAACGACGATGACTCCGCCGATGCCGAGGTGCATCCCGCCGAAGCCGAATCCCCCGCCGCCGCCTTCGCTGCGGCGATCTTCGATGTCCGAGGAAACTCCCCCTGGTGTCCAGCGCATGCGCTGGCACTATTCAAAGAGCGTGTCAACGTACGCCGCGGGATCGAACGGGATGAGGTCGTCAGCGGCCTCGCCCACCCCGATGAACTTCACCGGGATGTCGAACTGGCGCATGATCGAGAGGATCACGCCGCCCTTGGCCGTGCCGTCGAGCTTCGTCACGATCATCCCGGTGACCTTCACGGCTTCGAGGAACGCGGCGGCCTGGCTCACGCCGTTCTGGCCGGTGGTGCCGTCGAGGACGAGGAGGGTCTCGTGCGGGGCGCCGGGGAGCTCCTTCTCGATCACGCGGCGGACCTTGCTGAGCTCCTGCATGAGGTGGGACTTGTTGTGCAGGCGGCCGGCGGTGTCGATGAGGACGACGTCGGCATCGCGCGCGACCGCGGCGGCGACGGCGTCGTGGGCGACGGCGCCGGGGTCGGAGCCGGCCTTGTGCTTGATCATCGGCACGCCGATGCGGTCGGCCCACATCTGCAGCTGCTCGATGGCCGCGGCGCGGAAGGTGTCGGCGGCGCCGAGGATGACGTTCCTCCCCTCCCCTTTCCAGCGCGCGGCGAGCTTGGCGATGGTCGTGGTCTTCCCCGTCCCGTTCACGCCCACGACGAGGATGACGAAGGGCTTGGCGCGGCCGACGTCGATCGTCTCCGCGCTCCGCCGCGGGATGAGCGCGCGCGTCTCCTCGCGCAGCACCTCGGTGAGGCGGTCCATCTTCGTGATGCGCTCGTTGCGCACGCGCTCTTCGATGCGGTCGACGATGGCCGTGGTCAGCTCCGCGCCGACGTCGGCACCGAGGAGCCCTTCCTCGAGGCCGTCGATGGCGTGGCGATCGATCGGGAGGTCGGGAGTCAGCGACTCCTTCACCTTCTCGATGATCTCGGTGTGGGTCATGAAGAGCCCACGTTTGAGCTTGTCGAAGAACGCCATCGCGGCGGGCTATTGTATGCGGAGCCGTCAGGGTCGCCGCGGGTAAACGCCCTGCAGGGCGATGGCGAAGTTGAAGGTCACGAACGGCTGCATGTTGTTGTGCGGCTCGCTGTCTCCGGCGATGGCGAGCGCCTGGAAGTTGAGCTTCGTCAGCGCGCCCGCAGGCGGCTGATACGAGGTCATGCTCAGGGCAGGAGCGTCACCGCATGCTCTCCGCCGGCTTCGCCGAACGGGTGCGGGGAAAGACCGGGGCCGTGGCCGGCGTGCATCGCCGCGCGGCCCCGCAAGTCGGGGAGCGCGAAGCTCCTGTTCCCGTCCCCGCCGTAGGTCGCGCGGATCAGCGAAAAGAGCGCCGTGTTCTGCGAGATCGGCAGGAGCTGACCATCGCAGAATGCCCACCCCTTCGGTGCGAAGTTGAACGGGAAGATCCGCACTTCGGCGACGAATGGCTCGCCCATCTCACGACTCCTTCAGGACCACTCTGCCGCCGAGGGCGATGATGTACTCGAGGCAGAGATACGGCTGCAGATTCGTGTGGGGCTGGCCGCCTCCGGCGGGAGCGATCGACTGCGGGGCCATGGCCGCGTTGCCCGGACCGCCGTGATAGAAGTTGGATCTCAGTGTGGCGGGGACGTTGTCCGACGGGTTGCCTTGCGCCGCGGGCGACGCCGATCCTTGCGGGGTGTGGGTATGGGCCGGGATCTGCTCGACGGTGAGCGCGACCTTCTCGACGCCGCCGGCCTCGCCGACGGCGTGGTTGCCGGCCTGATGGATGGGAATGCGGCCGCGGAGGTCGGGCAGCGCGAAGGTCTCCCTGCCGTCGCCGCCGTAGGTCGTGCCGATCAGGTCAAAGAGCGCCGTGTTTTCGGAGATCGACATCAGCTGCCCATCGCAGAGCGCCCAACCCTCCGGTGCGAAGTCGCCGGCGAACATCCGAATCTCGCCCACGTACGGTTCCATGCGCGCTCCGTCTCTTACTGCGAAGGGAAGTCGCCCCGGAGGGCGATGCAGAACGACAACGTCAGGTACGGCTGCATGTTCTGGTGCGGCTGCGCTCCGCCGGCGGCCGACACGGCGCCGGGCGCGAACGGCGTGAGATTCACGGGCGGCCCGTACGACGGTTGGGACGTCGACGCCAGCGCGTTTCCAGCCGGAGAGAACTGCGTCCCCAGCGTGGTCGTGCCGCTCAACGAATGAACATGCGCCGGCAGCTCGGCGAGCATGAGCGTGTGCTGCACCTCGCCGCCTTTCTGGCCGAGGGTGAATCCCTGACCGGCATGAATCGGCGTCGCGCCGCGCAGGTCGGGAAGCGCGAAGTTGGTCTTGCCGTCTCCGCCGAAGCTCGTGCCAAGCAGATGGAAGAGAACCTGATTCTGCTCGATCGGCATCACCTGCCCGTTGCACAGCGCCAGCCGGGCGGGGCGAAGGCGAAGCTGAACATGCGGATCTCGCTGACGAACGGTTCCGACATCGATGGATAGACGGCGGCGTACGGCCGCGCGTGAATGTCACTTCCCGTAGTCGATCTTCAGCATGACCCAGTCAAAGTCGGCGCCGGCGATGCCGTAGACACCGTTGTTCGCGGCGATGGCGAAGCGGCCCCAGTCGGAGAACGTGTCGCCGGCGCTTTCGCGCAGGGCCACGACGTAGATGCCGCGCTGAAGCTTCGGTCCGGCCACGCCGCCGAGGGAGAGCGTGAACGGCGCGGGATCGACGTCGGCCGGCGGCGTCGCCGAGGTCTCGTCCTTCTTCGTCGTCTGCTTCACCCGGCGCGCCACGAGGTTGATGCCGCTCGTCGACGGTACCGGGACCGTGAAGCCGAGCTTTCCGCTGATGCTGTCGCCGGCGGCGCTCCAGAAGCGGAAGCGCGGATTGCCGTAGGCCGGCATGGCGGCGTCGACGGCGACGCCGTCGGCCCCGCCTTTGTACTTCGCCGTCCGGGCGGAGGCGACGACGCTGACGCGCGCGCCGCGGGAGATGAACGACGGATCGGGAAGGTAAAGAGCGCCGGCGTCGGAGAGACGCACGGACGTGCCCTCTTCGGGGAGCGCCGGGGCGAAACCGATCGAC
>JBKOUP010000126.1:0-4419 GCA_046723495.1 Acidobacteriota bacterium | reverse complement strand
CATTTACTCCTTGTGCATCTTGCGGTGGTGCTGCTTGCTGGACGTGGCGGTTTCGTCGGTCGTGGCCGACGAGTTGCTGGCCATGCTGCCGTTCGCGTTCGTGGTCGTGTCGATCGACGACGTATTCGTGGTCGTGGTGCCGGTCGTGTTCAGGGATGTGCTCCCCGTGGTCGCCGGCGTGTTCATGTCGTTGTTCGTGTTGTTCGTGATGTTTCCGGTGCCGCTGGCGCCGGTGTTCGAGCCGGCGTTGGCAGGCGTGCCGTAGATGTCGGTTCTGCTGGGCGTCGTCGCCGAGGACGACGACGAGGCCATGGTCGTGCTCGACGTCGATTGGGTCGTGGCCGCGGTCGTGTTGTCGCTGCTGCTGTTGCCGTGCATACGATCGCGCAGCGAGCGGCAGCCGGACATCGCCATGGCCATGGTCAACAGGGTGATGAGGGTGAGCTTCGTGATTCTCGTCATTTGTGTTTCTCCCAGGTCAGTCAGTCTCGTTTCGTGGCCATCAATCGTGCGTTCCGGTCGCGCCCGCCGTGCCGGCAGTCGTGGTGGCGGTCGTGGTCGTTGCCGCCGTGCCGGTGGCGCTGCTCGTCGTGACTGGCGGTCCGCCGCCAGTTTCGGTCGCTGTCGTGCCGGTCGTCTGTGGGATGGTCGACTGGATGGTATCGGTCGAGCCCGAGGTGCTCTCCGCCGGCTTGCGTTTGCATCCGGCTCCGAGGATGAGCGCGACGGCGACGGTCGCGGCGAGCGATGCGCGGATCCCTCTCTGCATCGTTCCTCCTGGGCGTCAACTCAGCAACACGCGCGCCATCGCGGCGCGCTCAGCCGTTGTTGGCGCGGGTCCTGAAAGCACCCGGCCGGAGGTTGTCGATGTACGCAGTGATCGGCAGATTCACGCCCCAGGTGTTCGCGTTGCTCCGCATCGTGACGGGGCTGTTGTTCCTGGTTCACGGTTCGCAGAAGCTGTTCGGCTATCCGCCCGGCGGGCACGGCACGTTTCCTCCGTTCTCATGGCCGGCGGGCATCTCCGGGATCATCGAGCTCGTCTGCGGGTTCCTGGTCACCATCGGCCTCGTCACCGGCATCGCCGCGTTCATCGCCAGCGGTGAGATGGCCGTCGCCTATTTCTGGCAGCACTTTCCGAAGGACTTCTGGGCGATCAACAACCACGGCGAGCCGGCGGTGCTGTATTGCTTCATCTTTCTCTACATCGCCGCGCACGGGGCGGGGATCTGGAGCATCGACAGCGTTCTGCGCCGGCGGACGGCGACGGTGACGTAAACTCCCTGCCGAGTGATCGGCTATCTCGAAGGACGCCTGAAGCAGCTCGACGCGACGCTGGCCATCGTCATGGCCGGCGGCGTCGGCTACAACGTGCACATCTCGCTGCAGACGTACTACCGGCTCGAAGGACGCGGCGAGGCGGCGCTGGAGATCTACACGCACGTGCGCGACGACGCCCTCGCGCTCTACGGCTTCGCCACGCACGACGAGAAATACGCGTTCGAGAAGCTGATCGCCATCGCCGGCATCGGTCCGACGCTGGCGCAGAAGATCCTCTCAGGCATCGATCCGCCCGACCTCGCCGACGCGGTGGCCCGCGGCGACGCGCGGAAGCTGTCGTCGATCCCCGGCGTCGGCAAGAAGACGGCGGAGCGGATGTGTCTCGAGCTCCGCGACAAGCTCGTCCTCGGCGAGGGGGCGGCCGCGGCGCCGGCGATGCCCACGCGCTCGTCGATCGACGACGACGTCCACTCCGCCCTCGTCAACCTCGGCTACCGCCCCAGGGACGCCGACAACGCCCTCGACGCCGCGCGCAAAGAGCTCGGCGCCGAGGCGGAGTTCTCCTCGGTGTTGAAGGCTGCGCTGCGGCAGCTCACGAGGTGATGCAGATGAAGGCTCTGCTGATCGCTCTTCTCCTCGCCGCGCAACAACCGGACGACGTGGCGAAGAAAATCGATGCCGCCGCGCAGCTGATGGACGACGGCAAGTTCGACGCCGCCATCGACGCGCTGAAGAAGATCGCTGCCGCGCATCCGAAGAACAACACGGCGAAGTACGAGCTCGCTGTCGCGTACGCGGCGAAGGGGAGCTATACGCGCTGCCTGGCGATCGCCGAGCCGCTCGCCGCCCGCGACAGCCGCGAGCAGCTCAGCGCGATCGCGCTCCTCGGCAATTGCCTCGACGCGGTGGGCAAGCACCAGCAGGCCCTGGCCACGTACCGCAAAGGGCTGGCCCTCGCGCCGAACGACTCGCAGCTCCTGTACAACTACTCCCTCTCCATCGTCAAAGACGAGAAGCTCGACGAGGCGCGGCAGCTGCTGGAGAGGGATCTCCGCGCGAACCCGTCGGACGCGCCGGCGCACCTGCTCCTGGCGAGGATCTTCGACGCCCAGGGCTATCGCACGCCGGCGGTGTTCTCGTACCTCCGCTTCCAGGCCCTCGATCCGACGTCGCGCGAGTCGACGGAGGCGGCCACGCGCCTGCGCGCTCTGCTGAGCGACTCGAAGATCGATCTCAAGCCGGACACCCGCAAGGATGAAGGCGATTATTCGACGATGAATGTCCTCCTTGCCGCGGGCGCGGCGGCGCGCGGCACCGAGGAGGAGGCGAAGCTGAGCGAGTTCGAACAGCTACGCCTGCAGGTCTCGCATCTGATCGAGCATTTCCTCATCTCGCTGGCGCTGAAGGAAGGCGACGACTTCACGGCCGCGGTGCACAAGCCCTTCTTCGCCGCGCTCGTGGAGGCGAAGCTCGCCGATACGCTCGCCGGCATCGCCATCGCCCGGCTGGACATCCCGGGACGCGACGCGTGGGCGAACGCGAACGAAGCGGAGGTCACGCGCTACGGCGAGTGGCTCGCGCCGCGGCTTGACCGGCCGGTGGTGCATCTGCGGAAATAGGACACAGGTGACAGGACACAGGTGACAGGTGTTGGTTGTGCTCTGTCACCTGTCGCCTGTCATCTGTCACCTGATCCTCACTTCCTCCGCCAGCGCGTCCCTTTCGGCCCGTCCTCGAGAAGAATGCCTTTCGCCGCGAGCTCGTCGCGGATGCGGTCGGACTCGGCGAAGTTGCGCGCCTTGCGCGCGGCGTTGCGGGCCTCGATCATCGTCTCGATCTCGGCGTCGAGGGTCTCGTCGCGCTTCGGATAGAGGTCGAGCACGGGGTCGACTTTCATCAGCGCCGTCTTCAGCCCTTCGGCGTCGGCGGGGGTGATGCGGCCGGCGTCGATGGCCACGTTGGCGTCGCGGATGAACGTGAAGAGCGCGCCCAAGGCACCGGCGGTGTTGAGGTCGTCGTCCATGGCCTCCTCGAACGCGGTGATGAAGCGGCCGATGAGCTCGTCCGCGTGCCCGTCCGAGGCCTTGGCGTCGTGCGGTCCGGAGGCGGAGAGCTCGTCGAGGCGGAGGAGGAACGACTCGATGCGCTGCAGCGCGGCCTTGGCATCGTCGAGCGACTGCAGGGTGAAGTTGAGCTTCGTCCGGTGCGGCACCGAGAGCAGCGCGTAGCGCAGCGCCAGCGGGTCGTAGCCCATCTCCGTGATCTCGCCGAGGGTGTAGATGTTGCCGATTGACTTCGACATCTTCTGCTGGTCGAGGTTCAGGTGCTCGCCGTGGATCCAGAAGCGGACGAACGGCTTCCCCGTCGCCCCCTCGCTCTGGGCGATCTCGTTCTCGTGGTGCGGGAAGATGAGGTCGACCGCGCCGGTGTGGATGTCGAACGTCTCGCCGAGGAGATTCATCGACATCGCCGAGCACTCCAAGTGCCAGCCGGGGCGGCCTTCGCCGATCTCCGTCGGCCACGACGGCTCGTTTTCCTTCTTCGCCTTCCAGAGCACGAAGTCGCGCGCCGACTCCTTCTCGTATTCGTCGGACTCGATGCGCGAGTAGTCGCTCGTGGCGTCGACTTCGATGCGCGAAAGCTTGCCGTAGCCGGGCATCGTCGCGACGCGGAAGTACGTCGAGCCGTCGGCGGCGTAGGTGTGCCCGCGCTGCTCGAGGGCCTTCACCAGCGCGATCATCTGCGG
Organism: Acidobacteriota bacterium; assembly: GCA_046723495.1. GTDB lineage: Bacteria > Acidobacteriota > Thermoanaerobaculia > Gp7-AA8 > Gp7-AA8 > DATDFB01. The sequence goes on along the minus strand of JBKOUP010000126.1, from coordinate 392 downwards.
GATGTACTCGGTGGCCCGCGGGTAGGCGTCGGCGGGCTTGACGCGGAGCTCGCGCAAGGCGTCGAAGAAGCCGCTGATGAACGGCGCGGTGTAGGTGGTGATGTCCTGCCCCGCGGCGTTGGCGTTCTTGATGATCTTGTCCTCGACGTCGGTGATGTTCATGACCTGCGTGACCCGGAAGCCGCGCCACTCCAGGTAGCGGCGGAGGAGATCGCTCCAGAGGAAGGTGCGCAGGTTGCCGATGTGGGGATGGTTGTAGACGGTCGGGCCGCAGGAGTACATGCGCACTTCGCCGGCCACGACGGGGACGAAGGTCTCCTTCGCGCGCGAGTGCGTGTTAAAAAGCTGGAGCTCAGACATGCGCCGGGAATGCTAACTCGAAACGCTTTTGC
>JBKOUP010000385.1:0-11607 GCA_046723495.1 Acidobacteriota bacterium | reverse complement strand
CATGACCGACTACGAGCGCAACGCCATCCTCGACATCCTCCGCGACCGCCCCCGCCGCGGCAACCTGATCCTCGGCGTCTCCGGCGGCATGTACGCCGAGGGGATCGACTACCAGGGCGACATGCTCTCGGGCGTGATGGTCGTCGGCCCGGCCCTGCCGCAGGTCAGCTTCGAACAGGAGCTGCTCAAGCGCTACTACGACGAGATGTACGGCGCCGGCTTCGAGTTCGCGTACCTGATCCCGGGCATGACGCGCGTCGTGCAGTCGGCGGGGCGCGTGATCCGCAGCGAGACCGACGTCGGCGTGATCGCCCTGCTCTGCCGGCGTTTCACGCAGGAGTCGTACACGCGCTTCTTTCCGGCCGACTGGTACGAGGAGACGCCGCGCGAGCTGGTGTCGAAGAAGCCGGCCAGCGACATCCGCGCCTTTTTCGAGGCAAAATCGACACCGCAATTGAGGTTGGTGTGAGAGCAGTGATCGCTGTCCTTCTCCTCGCCGCGTGCGCGTCCGGCCCGCCGCCGCCACCGCCGCATTTCACGGACGTGCCGGCGGCCGTGCTCGACGTCATGTGCGCGCGGCTGCACGAGGAAGGGATCGCCGCGGAGACGACGGTCGACCTGGTGCGCACGTCGCGGCCGCTGGTGACGCGGCAGACGCTGCAGGCGCTGGCGGAGATGTCGTTCGCCGGCGGGAAGATCGATCAGCGCAAGGTGGCCGAGGCGTTCGCGACGAACGAGACGCCGCTGCCGCTCGCGGAGAGCAAGACGACGTGCGCGTGGCATCCGGTCGACGCGAGCGCGCGCCGCTCGCGCGACACGATGACGCTGGAGCTGTCGGCGCCGTTCGCCGCGCCGTTCGGCAAGGGACCTCCCGGCGTGCTGGTCCGCCTGGCGCTGGCCGGGGAGTCGGCGACGTGGTACTGGATCCCGCTGGCGAATCGCGGCGGCACCTGGATCGCCGGGCAGTCGATGCCGCTGGCGGCGCACGAATGAGGAGGAGCGCGTGAAAGAAGTGATCGTCCGCGGCGGCACATCGTTCAAGACGGAGATCTCCGCCGGCCCGCACACGTTTTACGCCGACGAGCCGGCCGACATCGGCGGCACCGAGGCCGGACCGACGCCGTACGACCTGCTCTCCGCCGCGCTCGGCGCGTGCACGTCGATGACGGTGTACGTCGTCACCAAGCGCGAGAACATCCCGCTCGCCGGGCTGGAGCTGACGATCACGAACGACCGCCAGCACGCCCAGGACTGCGCCGACTGCACGAACAAGGCGGGCTACATCCACCGCTTCACGGTGACGATGCGGCTCGAGGGCGATCTCACGCCGGCGCAGAAGCAGCGCATCGTCGACGTGGCCCGGCGCTGCCCGGTGTTCAAGACGCTGCAGTCGGAGATCAAGATCGAGGAGACGCTGGTGGAGGACGCATCATGACGACGCTGCTCGATGAGGCTCTGGAAGCGTGGACGGACGCGCGCAACGGCGTGATCGCAGAGCTGGAGAACGTTCCCGCCGACCGCTTCGGCTTCGCCGCCGCGGGGATGCGCAGCGTCGGCGACCTCGGCCTGCACATCGCCGAGGTCGGGCTGATGATGGTGGGCGAGCTGACGCGCGGCGACGGCGACTTCCGCCGCGCCTCGTACGACAAGCTGATCGCCGAGTACCGCGCGCCGATCGACGAGGCCACGGGCAAGCGCGAGATCGTCGCCGCCATGAAGCGGACGCTGAAGGAGGGCGTGCGCGCCTTTCGCGAGGCCGGCGAGCTGCACATGCTCGGCCCCATCCGCCGCTTCGACGGGAAGTACGGGACGCGCTTCGCCTGGATGCAGCACGGCATCAGCCACGAGGAGTACCACCGCGGGCAGATCGCCATGTGCGCGCGCCTGATCGGGATCAAGCCGGCGCTGACGAAGCTGATCGAGGGCGGTTAAGGCGTGAACGCGGTGACCTGCTGCGTGGCGTTGTCGGTGAGCGTGAGGAGCGCCCAGTAGCGGTCGTACGGCCCCGGGTCGATGATGACGTCGAGCCGCTCGTGGCCCTGCAGCTCCGGCGTGACGAACAGGTCGGAGATGCTCACCAGCGAGAAGGGATCGAAGTCTGTCGGAAAGCGCCGCACGATCGTCCGCACATCGAGAACCTTCCCCGTCGCGGCGTCGGCGATCGACACGGTGATCTGCGACGAGCCGCTGTAGAGGCGGAGCGCGGCGCGGTGGCCGCTGTCGTTGGCGACGGCGGGAAATACGAGACGGCCCGTGCGCCGGTCGCGCTCGCGCACGGCGGCGACCGCCGCGGACTGGCCCGTCGTCAGCTCGCGCACGACGATCGAGTAATGCACCGCGTCGGCGTCCTGCACCGGCGGATACAGGAACGCATAGGGATAGTCGGCGCTGCCGCGTCCGGTGAGGCGCATGGTGCCGTGCGCGGCGATCCGCGTCGTCACCGGCCGCGAGCAGGGAAACCAGGCGCCGATGAAGGTGCAGTACTCCGGGTCGAGCGGCACCTCGTGGTCGGTGTCGTTGTGCACCCAGATCTCCGTCGACCAGCGCGTGCCGTTGGCGCCGCGAAGCTCATCGACGGCGATCGGAAGGAGGACTTCCTCGGTCATGCCGTAGCCGAACGGCTCGATCGTCGAGTACTGCTGCCCGTCCTGGCGGACCGTCACCGTCACCCTGCCGGGAACGTGTGGCGGCGCGAGAACCAGCAGGTCGAGATTGTTGACCACGGCCACGATCGCCGCGAACTGGTCGCCGAACGTCACCAACGTCGGCGCGGAAAAGTAGACGTCGCCATTCGAGAGAAGGTGGATGAGCTTCCCGCCCGACGGCGAAGCGCCGCGCGGCTGGGCAGTCAACGATCGGTAAGCGAACAGGGGCGACGCGACGAAAAGAAGAAGAGCGGCAACGCGAAAGCGAATCATCTTTGATTCTATCGCGCCCACGTCTCCAGCCAGTACTCGAACATGATCACCGCCCACAGGGCCTTGCCGTGGTTCGCGCGTCCCTCGCGGTGCGCGGCGAGGAGCTCGGTGACGGTGCGCTCGTTCAGGAATCCTTCGCGGCGGAGCTTCTCCGGGGCGAGCAATCGATCGGCCTCGGCCCGCAGGCCGTGATTGATCCAGCCCGCCACCGGCACGGAGAGGCCGCGCTTTCTCCGATACAAAACGTCCTTCGGCAGCCAGGCCTCGGCCGCTTTCTTCAGCACCCACTTCGTCGTCAGGCGGCGGACGCGGAGGTCGGGCGGCAGCGAGAGCGCGAACTTGGTCACGTCGCGGTCGAGGTACGGCGCGCGGGCCTCGACCGAGGAGAGCATCGTGGCCCGGTCGACCTTCACCAGGAGGTTGTCGCGCAGATAGGAGCGATAGTCGAGGAGCATCGCTCCGGCGAGGGCGTCGCCCGGCACGACGGGCAGCTCCGGCATGTCGTGCGCGGATTTGTAAATGTCCGTTGACAAACCCGTCCCGAACCACGACAGGTGCCGCTCGATCCACGGCTTCTCGGCGTCGGCGACGAAGCGCTTGAAGAGGAACTCCAGCGTCACCTTCTTCGGCGAGGCCGGCACGCGCTGCACGGCGCGGCGGATGCCGGCCCGGGTGACGGCCGGCAGGGCGTCGTAAAGCGGAGCGACCTTGTGGCCGAGGTACGTCGGGTAGCCGCCAAAGAGCTCGTCGGCCCCTTCGCCGCTGAGGATCACCTTCACGTGCTCGCGCGCCGCGCGGGCCAGCAGGAACGTCGGCAGGATGGCCGCATCGGCGATCGGCTCGGCCACGCCGGCGACGACGCGGCGCAACGCTTCGAGCAGCGTCTCCTCGTCCGTGCGCACCGGCACGTGGCGCGTGTGGATGCGCTGCGCCAGCACGGCCGCGTCGCCGCTCTCGTCGAACGAGGACTCGGCGAATTTCGCGGAGAAGGTGTGCACCTTGTCGACGCCGATGAACTTCGCCGCCAGCGTGGCCAGGATCGACGAGTCCATCCCGCCGCTGATGAAGACGCCGACGGGGACGTCGGACATGACCTGCTTCTCCACGGCGCGCTCGATGAGGCGACGCGTCTCGCGGACGGCCTCGCGCGCGGAGATCGGCTCGATCGGAAACGAGGCCGGATCCCAGTAGCGCACAGTCTCCTCGCGCGAGTCGATGAAGAGCTTGTACGTGCCGGCCTCGACGCGGCGGACGTCGCGGAACATCGTGCGCGGCTCGGGGACGTAGCCGAGCTTGAGGTACTCGGCGATGGCGATGGGGTCGAGCTCGCGGCTGACTTCGGGGTGCCGCAGGATGCACTGCAGCTCCGAGGCGAAGAGGATCTCCTGTCCGGCGCGGGCATAGAAGAGCGGCTTCTCGCCGGCGCGGTCGCGCGCCAGCAGCAGCGTGCGCGAGCGGTGGTCCCAGATGGCCAGCCCGAACATGCCGTCGAGCTCGCGCACGGCCGCGGGGCCGCGCTCGAGGTAAAGCGGCAGGATGGTCTCGACGTCGGATCGCGAGCGGTACGGGTAGTCGGCATAGCGCGCGCGGATCTCCGGCGCGTTGTAGATCTCGCCGTTGCATTCGAGCCAGACCTGCGAGCCGGGCGCGGCGAAGGGCTGGTCGGCGCGCTCGTGGAGGTCGATGATGCGCAGCCGCTCGGTGCCGATGACGGCGTCAGCGTGGGTGAAGACGGCGTGGCCGTCCGGCCCGCGGTGGCGCAGCGCCTCCCCCATCCAGTCGAGCACCTCGGGGTAACGCAGGGCCCCGCGCTCGGCGATCATGCCGTAGATTCCGCACATAGGATTAGGTGACAGGGAACGGGTGACGGATGACAGGTGTGGTTTCGCTGTCGCCTGTCATCTGTTCCCCGTCACCTCCATTCTATAGACAGCGTAATGCGCGCCCTCGGCGAGAACGCGCAGGCCGCGCGCGGCGAGCTTCGCGCGATTCGCGGCGTCGCCCTCGCGGACGATGAAGACGGCGCGCTGCGCGAGCGCGGCGTCGAGCGCGGCTGGCGGCTGCAGCGCCGGCGAGCCGGCGAATCTGCCGTAGTGACGAATGATGTAGTTGCTCGTGAACTCCGCGCCGTCGGGGCTGATGACAACGATCGGCCGGCGGAGGTAAAAGGCCATCGAGCCGGTGAAGGCCTCGATGCCGACGACCTCGGCGTCGGCGGGGATGCGTGCCATCAGCGCCTTCGTCGAGCGACGCGCCGCCAGCGCGTTCAGCAGCGGATTCGCGCAGAGCGGCGTGGCCAGGATCGGCAGCGACAGCGCGACGAACGAGATCCATCGCCGGTTCACGAAAGCAAAGGCGATGACGCCGCCGGCGATCGCGCAGACGCCGAAGGAGATCGCGGTCGCTTGCGCACCGGCGGCGAATTCGTCGCGCAGATGCACGTAGCGCAGCGCGGCGATGCAGGCGCCGCCGAAGAGGATCAGCACCGCCGCGGCGATGCGCGTGCCGCGGCGGGCCTCGCACCAGACGCGCGCCACGAGCAGCGCGACTGCGGGAACGAGCGGCAGGATGTACTGCGGGCGCTTCGACTGCGAGAGCGAGAAGAAGAGAAAGGGGATGGCGATCCAGAGCAGGAGGTAGACGACGCCGCGGTCGCGGCGGTCGAGCTTCTGGCCGAAGAGGACGAAAGTCCACGGCAGTGCGCCGCCGAGAAGGTAGGGGACGAAATACCACGGCGGGCCGGTGCGCTTGAGCGCGCCGGTCGTGAGGCGCTGCGTGGTCTCGACGACGAGGACGTAGTTGAGAAAGTCGGGGACCTGCTTGGAGATGAGCACGACCCACGGCGCAATCACGGCGACGAAGAGAACGAGGCCGAGGAGCGGGAAGATCGCGCGGACGCGCTTGCGGGCAATGGCGTACGGGACGGCAACGAGCAACGGGAGTGCGATGGCGACGGGGCCTTTGGTGATCACGCCGAGGCCGATGGCAACCCAGGCGATGACGGAGGGCGCAGGGCGCAGGGGGCGGGGCGCAGATGATGTCCTCGCGACTGCACGAGCGTCAGCCGGAAAACCACCTGCGCCCTGCGCCCTGCCCCCTGCGCCCTCCTCGACAGCGAGGAAAAACCCCATCAAGGCGACGGTGATGAAAAATGCCAGCGCGCTGTCGAAAATCACGGTCCGCGAGAACGCCACCGACAGCGGCGACGCAAGCGTAGCGATGAAGGCGAGCCACGCCTCGGCCTCGCCCCACAGCCTCCGCGCGAACCACCACGCCGCCGCGGCCGTGGCGATGGTGAAGAGCAGCGCCGGCAGGCGCGCCGCGGTCTCCGTCGGGCCGAGCACCTCCATCGCCGCGGCCTCGGCGGCGAAGTAGACGATCGGCTTGTCGAGGTACGGCAGGCCGTCGAGGCGCGGCATGACGTAGTCGTTCGTCAGGGCCATCTCCCGCCCCACCTCGGCGTTGCGGCCCTCGTCGGGGTCGAGCAGCGGAAAGCCGCCGAGGTGGATGGAGAGCGCGATGACGGCAATGAAAGACCAGATCCGGAGCAGGCGCACGGCTGCGTAGAATACCTGCATCGTGCGCGTCGTCTCCCTTGTCCCCTCCCTCACCGAGACTCTCTTCGAACTCGGCGCGGGCGGCTCCGTGGCCGGCATCACCGACTTCTGCATCTTCCCCGTGGGGCTGACGCTGCCGCGCGTCGGCGGGACGAAGAACCCGCGCGTCGCGGAGATCCGCGCGCTGCGGCCCGACCTCGTCTACATGAACAGCGAGGAGAACTTGCGCCGGCACGCCGAGGAGATCGAGGCCTTCGCGCGCGTGCACGTGTCGGAGCCGAAGAGCGTCGACGACGTCGCGGCGCTGATCGCCGCGCTGGCGGCCATCCATGCCAAAGACGCCGGCCCGCTCCTGCGCGAGCTCGAGGGGGCACGCTTCACCGCCGCTCCGTTCACCTTCGCCGTGCCAATCTGGAAGTCGCCGTGGATGTGGTGTGGCGGCCACACGTACGTCTCCGCGCTCGTCGAGAGCATCGGCGGGCGAAATGTCCTGCGCGAGCGCGAGCCCTATCCGGCCATGAGCGTGGCCGAGGTCGTCGCGCTGAAGCCCGACGTCGTCTTCCTCCCCGACGAGCCGTACGCCTTCACCGCCGAGGACGCGGAAGCCATCGTCGGCCCGCGCGTCGTCGGCCCATTCCCCGGGCATCTCTTCACGTGGCACGGATCGCGGACGATCCGAGGCCTGCGATTTCTGCGAAAGGTGATCCTTTGAAACGACTCCTGCTCCTCCTTTTCCTGGCCGTTCCCCTCTTCGCCATTCCTCCCGACCTCGTCCAGCTCGCCCAGCGGATCGAGCGCTTCCCATCGCAAAAAGAGGGCAGCGACAGCGCGCGGCTGAAGGCCTTCTTCGATCTCTACTGGACGACGACGATGCACGCGGCGCCGGATCTGGCGGTGTACGTCGGCTATCAAGGCGTCGAGGGGCGGCTCTCCGATTTCTCGAGGGAGATGATCGACTTCCAGCGCCGCCTCGTGCACATCGAGCTGGCCGCGCTGACGTCGATCGACCGCGCCCACCTCACCGCCGCGGAGCAGTTGAATTACGACCTGCTGCGCCGGCGCTTGGAGACGTCGATCGAAGGCGACCGCTTCGCGGCCTTCGACTCGCTCATCGTCGACCAGATGAACGACGCCGTCCTCGGCGCGCTCGGTCCGATCGGCTACATGCCCGCGCGCACGGCCGCCGACTACGAGAAGATGCTGCCGCTGCTGCGCGGCTTCCCCACGATCGCCGACCAGGGCATCGCCCTGCTCGAGGAGGGGCTGAAGGGCGGCATCACTCCGCCTCGCGTCACGCTGTCGCACGTCGTCGACCGCACCGTCGCCGACATCACCGACGACCCGCTGAAGAGCGCGTTCCTGACCCCGTTCGCGCACATGCCGGAGAGCATCCCGGCCGCCGATCGCGAACGCCTGCAACGCGCCGCCGCCGACGCCTTCCGGCAGTTCGTCGTGCCGGCGCTGTGGAAATGGCACGACTACTTGGCCAAGACCTACGTGCCGCACGCGCGCCAGTCGATCGCGCTCAGCGATCTGCCGAATGGCAAGGCGCTGTACGCGTTTCTCCTCCGCGTCTACACGACGACGAACCTCAGCCCCGAGGAGATCCACGAGCTGGGGTTGTCGGAGGTCAAGCGGATCCACGGCGAGATGGAGAAGGTCATCGCCGAGACCGGCTTCAAGGGGACGTTCCAGGAGTTCCTCACCGATCTGCGCACGAACCCGCGATTTTTCTACACGTCGGCCGAGGAGCTCGTGGCCGGGTATCGCGACATCGCCAAGCGCATCGACCCGGAGCTGCCGAAGCTCTTCGGGCACCTCCCGCGCCTCCCGTACGGCGTGAAACCGATGGAGGGCGATTCGAAGACGGCGCCGTCGGCGTTCTACAGCAACGGCACGCTGGCGACCGGCCGGCCCGGCTGGATGCTCGTCAACACGTACGATCTGAAGGCGCGGCCGAAGTGGGGAATGGCCAGCCTCACCGCGCACGAGGCCGTTCCCGGCCATCACGTGCAGTATTCGCTGGTCGAGGAGCTGACGGACCTTCCGGCCTGGCGCCGTTGGGACGTCTACCCGGTCTTCTCCGAAGGATGGGGCCTCTACGCCGAGAGCCTCGGCTACGAGATCGGCTTGTACGACGATCCCTACGCGAAGTTCGGCGCGCTGAACAACGAGATGTGGCGGGCCATCCGCCTCGTCGTCGACACCGGCCTGCAGACAAAGGGATGGACGCGCCAGCAGGCCATCGACTACTGCCGCGCGAATTCCTCAAAGACGGAGCGCGAGATCGAGAACGAAGTCGACCGCTACATCGTGCAGCCCGGCTCCGTCCCCTGCTACAAGATCGGCGAGCTGAAGATCAAGGAGCTGCGGCGCTACGCGGAGAAGGAGCTCGGCGCGAAGTTCGACGTCCGCGCCTTCCACGACCAGATCCTCGGCAGCGGGCAGTTGCCGCTGGACCTGCTGGAGAAAAAGATCAAGGCCTGGGTCAGCGCTTCTTCTTCTTCGCCACGCTCTGCTTCAGACGGTCGAGGTTCATCGCCTCCGTGACCATGGCCCGCACGGTCTCGGAGACGTTCTTCTTCGTCTTCAGCCACTCGATCTGCTCCGGCGTGAGCCAGACGCTGACGCGCTCGGTCGTTCGCTTCATCGTGCCTCCTTTGGTGCGACGCAGGCGGCGAAGCCGCCGGCAAGCTCGATCAGCCGCGTGCCGACGACGACGGCGCAGAACAGCGGCACGGCCGGCGCGGAGATGCCGATCTGGCGGCGTTGGCGCACGAGGCGGATCCAGTCGAGGGCGATGCGCCGCCCGGTGATGCCGACGAGGGCCAGCGCGCCGAGGCGGCGGAAGATGCGCGTGCCGCGCAGGACGGCGCGCTCGTCGAGGCGGTAGACGGTCACGCCGTCGTAGCCGCGGTCGAAGTGCTTGCGGAGCAGCGTCGCCCCGCCGCTGAATCCGTGCGCCGTGCGCGCCCGCGGCTCGTAGAGAACGCGCGCGCCGGCGGCGCGGAGCTGGTTGAAGAGGAAGTAGCAGCCGCCGTTGCGGCGGATGCGGGGGTCGAAGGGATGCCGCAGAAAGACGTCGCGGCGGAAGAGGACATTGTTGATGTTCATGCCGGTCGACGTGCCGCCGTCCTGCTCCAGGACGAACGAGAAGTCGGGGACGGAGAGGGTCCGCGCCACGAGGGAGCGGCCGGTGTAGCGCGTGCAGCCGGCCACGCCGTCGACGCCGGGAGCGAGGCGCGCCAAGAGGAGCTCGAGCCAGTCGGGCGCGGGAACGCAGTCGGCGTCGAGGAAGGCCACGACGTCGCCCGCGGCGGCCTCGGCGCCGGCATTCTTCGCGGCGAAGTAGTTCGACTGCGCGGAGGAGACGAGCTTCGCCTGCGGATAGCGGCGGCGCAGCTCGTCCGCCGCGGCGGGCTCGACGAGGTCGTCGACGACGATGATGATCTCGTCGGGCGCGACGCTCTGCCGGGCCAGGCCGTCGAGCGTGGCGCCGAGGTCGTCGGCCAGCGAGCCGCTGCTGTCCTCGCGCGCGGTGATCGTTTCGATGACGACGGAGACCATGCCGGCGATTTTAGCGTTCACCAGACCTGACACATCTTCTTCCGCACCATCGGCGCGTTCTGTCCGCACTTGAAGGCACGCTGAAACTGCGGGAGATCGGAGACGATGCCGTTGATGCGGTACTTGCCGGGCGAGTGGGGGTTGGTGATGGCGTTGGCGCGCAGGTTCTCGTCGCGCTGGTTCTCGCAGGCCCACTGGGCGAAGCCGATGAAGAAGCGCTGGTCGGGCGTGAAGCCGGCGATCTCCTGCGTGTCGTTCGGATCGGCGTCTTTCCAGGCGATGTAGGCGAGCAGCGTCCCGCCGAGGTCGGCCACGTCTTCGCCCGAGGTCAGCTTCGAGTTGATCTTGATGTCGTCGACGATCGTGTATTGCGCGTACTGATCGCGCACGCATTGCACGCGCTCCTCGAAGGCTTTGGCGTCCTCGGGCGTCCACCAGTCCTTCAGATTCCCGGCGGCGTCGAAGCGGCTGCCCTCGTCGTCGAACGCGTGCGTCAGTTCGTGACCGATGGTCGAGCCGGTGTTGCCGTAGTTGGGAGCGTCGTCGAGCTTCGGGTCGTACAGCGGCGGCTGCAGCACGCCGGCCGGGAAGTTGATGTCGTTCATCTGAGGGTCGTAGTAGGCGTTGACCGTGGGCGGCGTCATCCCCCACTCGCCGCGGTCGACAGGCTTGCCGATCTTGGCCAGATCGCGCTTCGATTCGAACACCGTGGCCCGCGTGGCGTTGCCGGCGAAGTCGTCGCGCGTCACCTGCAGCGCCGCGTAGTCGCGCCAGCGCTCCGGATAACCGACTTTGTTGGCGACGGCGTGCAGCTTCTCGAGGGCGCGCTGCTTCGTCGGAGCGGTCATCCAGTCGAGGGATTCGATTTCCTTCTCCATGGCCGTCTCGATGCGCCGGGTCATGTCGACGGTCTTGGCCTTCGTCTCGGCGGTGAAGGTGCGGCTGACGAACTCCTGCCCCAGGGCCTCGCCGAGGTCGCGGTCGACGTTGCGGACACACAGCTTCCAGCGCGGCGGCATCTCTTTCACGCCGCGGAGCGTTTTCCGATAGAAGTCGAAGTCCTCGGCGACGAAGGCACGCGACAGATAGGGCGCGTTGGCGTGCACGGCGTGCCAGCGGAGATAGCTCTTGATCGCGGAGAGCGGCTCGCGAGCGAGGAGGCGCTCCATGGCCGCGAAGAACTTCGGCTGGGTGACGTTCAGGGAGGCGACGTTGCCGGCGCCGCTGTCGTGCAGGTAGCGCTGCCAGTCGAACGACGGGGTGAGCCCGGCCAGCTTGGCCACCGTCATCTTGTGATTGAGGTTGTTCGGATTGCGCCGTTCCACGCGCGAGAGCGACTCCTTGGCCAGCGCGGTCTCGAGGCGCATGACCGTGGCGGCGTCGCTCTTCGCCTTGGCCGGCGATTCGCCGGCGAGCTGCAGCATCGCGCGCACGTGGGTGACGTACTTCGCGCGCAACTCCTTCGAGCGCGCGCTGCCGTTGACGTAGTAGTCGCGGTCGGGCATGCCCAATCCGCCCGCCGAGGCCTGGGCGATCACGTGCGTGGCATCGCCGTAGTCCTGGGC
>JBKOUP010000200.1:0-2708 GCA_046723495.1 Acidobacteriota bacterium | reverse complement strand
GCCTCCTGGTCCTCGGCGCGATCGGCTACCTCATCTGGCGCGCCAGCCGCGAGCGGCCGCCCCGCGTAGGCACGACGACCGGCACCGTCGTCGAGCAACCGGTGACGCCGGCGACGGCCGACACGATCGCGCCCGCAACGGCGCCGCCCGCGTCGACGATTGCGCCGGCCACGAGCGGCGGATCGCTGAAGATCACGCCGGCCATGGCCGACTACGGGATCGTGCGCAAGGGCACGCGCGCGGTGCGCCAGTTCGAGGCCGTCAACAACGGCGCCGCGCCGCTGACGATCGAGGTGGCGCGCTCGAATTGCCACTGCCTCTTCTACGCCTTCAACAAGACCATCGCTCCGCACGGCAAGGAGACGATCACGGTGACGGTCGACGGCGCGAAGGCGAAGGCGGGAACGATCGACGAGCAGCTGGCGGTGAAGGCGAAGAACGATCCGACGGTGTCGGGATCGATCGGCGTGCGCGCGGTGGTGAAATAGAGTGCACGCAGCACTGCGGCGAGTGCTCGCAGCATCCCTGCTCTGTTTCCTGGCGATGTGCGCGACGGCCCCGCCCGCCCGTCGCATCCCTCGCCTCGAAGAGCTCTCCCTCGACGAAAAGATCGGGCAGCTCTTCGTCGTCCTCGCGCACGGCGTCTACATGAACGAGTCGTCGCCGGCGTACAAGCGGCTGCTGCACCACGTCCGCGACAACCACGTCGGCGGTTTCATCTGGTCCACGTCCGACGTCTACGAGACCGCGGCGCTGAACGAGCGCCTGCAGGCGGAGTCGCGCGTGCCGCTGCTGATCAGCGCGGACCTCGAGTCGGGCGTCGGCATGCGCTTCAACGACACGACTTTCTGGCCGTGGGCGATGGCCGTGGCGGCGGCCGGCGATCCGTCGCTGGCCGAGGCCGAGGGGCGGATGACGGCGCAAGAGGCGCGCGCGGTCGGGATCAATCACATCCTCGCGCCGGTCATGGACGTCAACATTGATCCGGACAATCCAGTGATCAATACGAGGAGCTTCGGCGAGGAGCCGGCGGAGGTGAGCCGCTTCGGCACGGCCTTCCTGCGTGGCGTGCAGTCGGAGCACGTGCTGGCCTGCGCGAAGCACTTCCCCGGCCACGGCGACACACACATCGACTCGCACCGCTCCCTGCCGGTGCTCGACGTCTCGCGCGAGCGGCTCGAGCGCGTCGAGCTCGTGCCGTTCCGGGCCGCCATCGCCGCCGGCGTCGGCTCGATCATGCCCGGGCACCTCTCCGTGCCGGCGCTCGATCCGACGCCTGTGCCGGTGCGCGCCGGCGTCACGCAAAACCCGTACGGCGCGAGCGCGGCCGAGGTGACGCAGAACGGGACGCTGCCGGCCACGGTCTCGAAGCGGATGCTCGACGGACTGCTGCGCCACGACCTCGGCTTTCGCGGTCTCCTCGTCACCGATGCCTTCGACATGGGCGGCCTCACCGAGCACTTCGACGCCGGCGAGGCCGCGATCCGCGGCATCGAGGCCGGCGAGGACCAGATCCTGATGTCGCCCGACGCCGACGCCGCCATCGCCGCGGTGAAGGCGGCGGTGAAGAGCGGACGCCTGACGGAGGCGCGCATCGACGAGTCGGTGCGGCGCATTCTCGAAGCGAAGGCGTTCGTGGCCGCCACGCCGGCGCCGCCGGGCCAGATCTTCCGCACCGTCGACGCGCAGGAGCACCACGACCTCGCCGCCACGATCGCGCGCCGCGCCATCACGCTCGTGCGCGAGGAGCCCGGCGCGCTGCCGCTGAAGAAGGACGTCAAGGTGAGCCTCGTCGTCGTCAGCGAGTTCCCGGAGACGACGAATCCGGTGTCGGACTTCGCCTACGAACTGCACCGCTGGCTCGAGAGCGCGCCGGAGGTGACCGTCGTCGACGGGCGCACGCACGAGCACGAGCTGCCGGCGATCGTCGAGGCGATCGAGAAGAACGACCTCGTCGTCCTCGCGCTGGCCGTGCGCACGCGCAGCGGCGCGGGACAGATCGCCGTGCCGGAGACGGCGCGCAAGCTCGTCGCGCAGATCCGCAAGCCGGTCGTGGCCGTCTCCTTCGGCACGCCCTACCTCCTGCGCGAGATCCCCTCGGTCGGAACGTACCTCTGTGCCTACGGCGTGCAGCCGGTCATGCAGGTGGCCGCCGCGCACGCGCTCTTCGGCGAAGCGCCGGTCGGCGGGAAGCTGCCGGTGACGATTCCGGGGTTGGCGCGGCGGGGGGAAGGGATTGAGCGGCGGTGAGGGGTTCTTAGTTGTTGGTTCTTAGTTCTTAGCTTTTTGTCGCGAACCAAGTCGCCGCCTACTTCGTCCTGGCCGTCGGCACGACCACGGCCTTTATCGGCAAAGCCAAGCGGTCGATGCTCGACTACTTCGTCTCCCACCGTTCCATGCCGTGGTGGCTGGCGGGGACGGCCATGCATGTTCGCCACCGGGGCGGCCATCTTCGGCGAGGCCGCGAAGCTGCGGATTTTCGGCGGGATGCTCGTGGTCAGCGCGGTGGCGTTGTTCGTGATGCTTCGCCGCGAGCGCCTTCAGCGTCTCGCCTGAAGCCATTTCGCGAATGATCGCTGGCTCTCGCCCGATGGCCTGCCGGCGATGAGTCCTTCGACGCTGATGTCTTCGTCGAGTTCGGGCCAGTGGATGCCTTCGCCGCGGCCGATCAGGCGCCATGTCTTCCGTTCTTCCGGAGAGCCATGGAG
>JBKOUP010000081.1:0-5488 GCA_046723495.1 Acidobacteriota bacterium | reverse complement strand
GGCTCGAACCATAGCGGCTCCGCGTCCTGCTGGTCCCAATCGATGCCTCTGATGTCGAGCGGCGGCATCGGCGAGGGCGACAACGTGCTCGTCAGCTGAATCGACGGGAAGCGGACGTCCGTCTCGCTCGCGCAGTGAAGGCGGCCGAGGGCCGTGCTGAACGGCGACGAAACGACGAGGCCGAGGAAAGGCTGGCCGATCTGGCGCGTCCGTCCGCCGACGGCGATCTGTTCGGCCGTCGGCCAGATCGCCGCGTCGAGCGTGCCGCCGCCGGTGAAGCGGGCGTCGTAGGTCTTCTGCCAACCCGGCACGGCATCCTTCGTCATCGTGAAATGGAACGTCGCGCCGTGGACGTCGCCGCAGGCGGAGAAATTGTCGCCCAGTCCCGCCACGCTGCGCAGGCGGATGAACTCGATCCCTTCCTGCGGACGGAGCGCCCAGCGGATGTCGCCGGGATTCGGCGTCGCATCCGTTTGCAATCCGGCGATGAGCGAGGAGAGCTCGTCCTCGCCGCCGACGAGATTGCCGACTGCCATCAGCGTGTCGCTCCCCTCGGCGATGTCGAACCAGCGCGGCCCTGTCCCCAGCGGCATCGGGCCCATGTCGTAGATGCGCTCCCATCGCGGAGCGATGCCGCCCGGATCGAGCGCCAGCACCCACGCCCGCGGCGTGTTGAAGGCGATGAACTTTTCGCCGACGGCGCAGATGCCCTGCGTCGGCGTGCGCCGCAAGCGCCGCACCGCGGTATTCGGAACGACGACGCTGCTGAAGCCCGGCCCGCCGTCGCCCGTGATCTGAAAGAGCCAGGAGTCGGGTCCGGCCGTGCTGCGGGCGGCGACGAGGTAGATCTCGGACAGATCGAGCGGAACGATTCCGACGGCACGCCCTTGAATCGTGTTGCCGCCGATGCGCGCGCTGTAGGCCCTCGTGAACATGACCTTGCCGGCGTCGGTCATGCGCATCGCAAACATCTGGATCACGCCGCTGGTGTCGTGAACGAGCGTGCCGGCGACGAAGAAGCCGCCGGGCACGCGCGTGATGGCGCCGCCGTCGAGCACCCAATGACCGCAGTCCTCCGTCGGCCCGGGTCCGCACATCGTCTGGCAGAGCTGCCAGCGCACGGCGCCGTTGGCGTCGAAGCGGATGACTGCCAGCCCGGCCGTGCCGACGAATTGCCAGCCGGCCAGGGCCACGACGTCGTCGGGATCGTTGGGCGTATCGCCGGGCGCGGAGGTGAGATCGAACACGTTCAAGCGCAGGATCGGAAAGCGCGGCTGAGTGAGTCGTTGGATGAAATTTTCGCCAGGGATGGCCATACGGACTTCCCTCCTTCGAGTTGATTCTATAATCCCCGGCGCAATGCCGCGCTCTTTTGAAGGCGATCTGAATGCCGAGGGGCTGCGCTTCGGCGTCGTGGCCAGCCGCTTCAACGACGAGATCGTCAGCGGCCTTCTCGCCGGCGCGGTCGATTGCCTGCGCCGCCACGGCGCGGACGACGACCACATAGACATCTACCGCGTCCCCGGCGCCTTCGAGATCCCCCAGGCCGTCAACAGAGTCAAAGCCGACGCCGTCGTCGCTGTCGGCGCGCTGATCCGCGGCGAGACTCCCCACTTCGACGTCCTGGCCGCGCAGGTCACCAACGAGCTCTCCCGCATCGCCGTCGAGCGCGAGATCCCCGTCGCCTTCGGCGTCCTTACCTGCAACACGCACGAGCAGGCCGCGGCGCGCTCCGGGCCGGGCCCCAGCAAGAAAGGGTGGGAGGCGGCCCTGGCCGCGATCGAGATGGCGAACTTGTGGCGCGTGCTTCGCACGCGGAAGGACTGATCGATGGGCGCCCGCCGCAAAGCTCGCGAGCTCGCACTGCAGATGCTGTATCAGTACGACCTCTCCGCGAATCCGCCCGCGCAGATCGTGGAGACGTTTGAGGAGCTGCAGAAGTCGAAGCCGAACACGCGCGAGTTCGCCACGAAGATCTTCCAGGGCACCGTCGACAACCTTTCCAAGATCGACGAGATGATCGCCGCGCAGGCCGACAACTGGCGCATCTCGCGCATGGCCGTCGTCGACCGCAACATCATCCGCATGTCCATCTACGAGCTCCTCAACGAGCCGGAGACGCCCAAGCTCGTCATCATCGACGAGGCCATCGAGATCGGGAAGAAATTCGGCACGCAGAAGTCGTCGCAGTTCATCAACGGAATTCTCGACGGCATTCTGAAACGTTACAATCTGGCCTCGTGAGTCTGCTCGGCCGGCTCGAGGATCTCTCCCTCACCGACATCATCCAGATCGTCTTTCTGAGCCGCCGTACGGGCGTGCTGGAGATCATCGACAGCCGCGGCCGTCACACCGTCCTCTTTCGGCACGGCCTCGTCGTCAACGCCTCCTCCCCCGAGGATCCCGACCTCGTGGCCTGGCTGGAGAAAAACCAGCTCGTGCCGCCGTCGCGCGTGGCCGTGCTGCGCAAGATGGAGGAGAGCGGCATCCCGCCCGGCGCCGCCGCCGTGGAGATGAACCTCATTTCCGCCGAAAAGCTCGCCGAGGCCGTGCGCGCGCGCGTGCAGAACGTCGTCGCTCCGCTGGCGCAGAGCCGGGAAGGGGAGTTCAACTTCATCCTCAGCGAGCAGGTCAGCACGCTCGATATCGAGTACGACGTCGATCAGGTCTTCAAGGAAGGCGGCCTGCAACCGCACCGCATCCTCGGCGGCGACGGCGAGAAGCTCAAGCCCCTGCGCGGGCTCGAGGAGTCGCTGAAGGCCGGCAAGGCGCTGCTGCGCGGCTCCGCCAGCCCGGAGACGACGCCGGCCTCGCTGAACTTGGGCCTCGGCCAGCCGATCGAGGACAACATCCTTCCGTTCCCGACGCCCGAGGAGCGCGAGGAAAAAGTGCTGCCGTTCACGCCGGTCCCCGACGACGAGCCATTCCCGGAGATCCCCGAGGAGCCGCCCGCGCCGGTGACGACGAAGCCGTCGACCAGCGGGCAATTCAAAGTCGCCGGCGGGCTGATCGAAGTCGAGTCGCCCGAGGCCACGTACCGCAACGTCGTCCTCTTCGAGCGCAACCCGCTGATCCGCGTCGCCGCGCGCCGCGCCTTCGGCAAGAAGGGCGTGAAGATCGCCCAGTTCGGATCGCTCGACGACGTGCGCAACGCCATGAGCGACTTCTTCCGCTCGAACAGTTTCTTCGTCACGTTCCTAGAGCTGGCCGACGCCGACGTCAACGGCCCCTCGGTGCAGCTGATGGTCCGGCTGAAGCGCAAGAACCCGCGCCTGCCGGTCGTGATCGTCGATGCCGAGGCCGACCTTCGCCGCCGTCATGCGATCCTGCGCACCGGCGCGGACCTCTATCTCACCAAGCCTTCGCCGGCGCGCCTGCAGCCGGGCTTGGCCGAGGAGGAGCTCGGCCTATTCGCCGACGAGCTCGTGCTCTTCGCCGAGCGCGCCTTCCAGCAGTGGGAGCAGTTCACCGGCGGCGGCTTCGGCCCCGAGGCCGGCCGGCGCTTTTACGAAGAGGCCCACAAGGAGACGGTGGAGCGCAGCTACGGCGTGCTCAAGCAGCTCATCAACGAGCTTTCGAATCCGAACGACATCGGGCAGGTGTCGTCGACGATCCTGCGCCTCTCCGCGGAGTACCTCGACCGCGGCGCGCTCTTCGTGGCCGAGGACAGCGACTTCGTCGGCCTCGGCGGCTTCGGCACGACCGGCGGCGGCGCGGCCATGGACGACCGCGTGAAATCGCTGCGCGTCCCGCGCGGCGCGCCGTCGCTGCTCGCCGACGTGGCCGCGGCCGGCGAGTCTCACCGCGGCAAGATGCGCCGCACGCCCGCGAACGTGGAGCTGATCGACCGCCTCGGCGGCATGCTCCCCACCGAGGTCGTGGCCCTTCCGATCATGCACGGCAATCGCGCCATTGGTATCCTGTACGGAGACAACGCGGAGCACCGCGCGGCCATCGACAGCATGACGGGACTGGAGATCTTCCTCTCGCAGGCGGGGTATGCCTTCGGCAATGCGGTGTTCGCCGCGGAACGGGCGAGCAAACGATGAAGGTGCTGGTCGTCGAAGACTCCTCCTCCATGCGCGCCTACCTCACCACGATCATCGAGGGGGGGACGGAGTCGTACGACCTCGAGATCGTCGAGGCCGCCAGCGGCTTCGAGGCCCTGAAGACGCTGCCCCATCACCAGTTCGACGCCATCCTCACCGACATCAACATGCCCGACATCAACGGCCTGGAGCTGGTGAGCTTCCTCAAGAATCATCCGGTCTATCGCACGATCCCGATCATGGTGATCTCCACGGAGTCGACGGAGGAGGACCGCCGCCGCGCCGCCAACCTCGGCGCCGAGGAGTACCTGGTGAAGCCGTTCGAGGCGGGCGAGTTGATCGACAAGCTCCGGCGGCTGCTCAAGGTTGCGTAGCTTCACGCTGATCCACGGCTCGGCGCAACGCCCGCACGCCCGAGTTGCCGGCGAACGAGCCGTCGTGGACGCTGCGCGATTACGCGAACTTCGTCGGCCCTTGCGACGTCGCCGTCGGCTCGTCGTTTGCCGGCTCGCTGCTGCCGCTGATCGACTGCAACGTGCGCGTGTTCCTCGGCGCGTTGCTTCCCGAGCCGCGCAAGAGCGTGCGCGATCAGCTCGCCGCCGATCCGTCGATGATGCCGCCGGATTGGATCGCCATGGGCGCGCGCTGGCGCGACAACCCCGAGGAGCGCGAGGCGCTGGCGCGCCGATTTCTCTTCCACGACTGCGACGAGGCCACGCTGGCGTGGGCGCTGACGACGGTCGGCTTCCTCAACACCGCGCCGCTGGCCGTCGAGCCGAGTCCCTTCGACGCCTGGCCGCCCGGCCGCGACGTGGTGATCGTCCCGACGCTCGACCGCACGATCTCGCCGGATTGGATGCGCCGCCGCGCACGCGAGATCGGGGCGGAGGTATTCGAAGTGGAGGCCGGGCATTGCCCGCACGTGTCGCGCACCGAGGAGATCGCGGCCATCCTCAACGCTTTGGGGTAACCGCCACAGCTCCCGCGTGCCTCGCCAGCGGCCAATTGACCTCGCGATACACGAATGCGGCGCGCGAACAAATTCACTGCATCGCTCGCTGAATCCCGCTCCAATCGCACGGCGTGAGTCCCCGCTCGACCTCCGCACGCTTCCGCCGCGCTCGCCTGCCTGCACACGAGCGCGCGCCCCACATATCATCCGCGTTGGCACCGGTGCATGCTCCGCGGCGCGTTGGGTACGGCGCTCCCGCCCCTCAGCGGCGACAGCCAGGTATCGGTCAGCGGAGATCTTCCGCAATTGTCGCGAACTGTTCGAGCGCGGCCTGAAGGTCGTCGGCGATTTCCTGCGCGATGACCTCCGGGGCCGGAAGGTTCGAGCTCTCTTCCAGGCTGTCGTCCTTCAGCCAGAAGATGTCGAGATTGACTTTGTCACGCCTGATCAACTCATCGTACGTGAAGGAGCGGAACCGCTCACTCTC
>JBKOUP010000497.1:0-24823 GCA_046723495.1 Acidobacteriota bacterium | reverse complement strand
GATATGGATCGCGCGCGGCAGTGCTTCGAAACAGCGCTGGACATGTTCGAACAACTCGGTCTGCGGACGGAGGTGCCGCGCGTCCGCAAAGGCATCGCCGATATTCTCGTTGCCCATGGCCGCGTTCACGAGGCGGCATCGGAGCTCTACAAAGCGCGTGCGGAGTTTCTGGCCATGAAATTGCCCGTAATCGCCGCCTTCGTCGCGCTCGACATCATCGATCTTCTTCGCAGCGTCGGGCGTCTTTCGGAGATCGAGTTGCTTTGCAAAGACTGTCCGGATCATCTTCCACCGAGCGCGGCGGAGGCCTTTGCCGTCTTGCGCGAGCGCGCTGGCGAGGCGCGCGTCACGGAAGCCGACGTGCTGCGAGTGCGCGGATTCCTCGAGCGTCTGCCAATGGAGGCCTAGAGGGATGAGATCTCCGCCACGAAAGGAGATTCGCGGGGTGGACCTTGGCGCCCACCCCGCGGGAACGACTACGGTTTCGGCGTGCCGATGCTCCACGAGTCGTCGAGCACGACCGCGAGGAGGTGCTTGACGAACTTCACCACTTTCTGGACGGGACCTGGACCCATCGGCGAGTCGTCGCCGCGCGGTCCGGCGAACGCCGGCAGGGAAAGGGAAACGAGGAGCAGGGCAACCGCAGAGATCTTCTTCATAAACCCTCCATCTGGCCCGTAGGCCGTTGTCAAAATGGAGGGCCGGCCCTCACGCTAGGAGTGACCGGGAGCACCGCGCCCCTACCCATAACTCCTTATAATCCTGTGCTTTCCGTGCCCAGGCGGGGTGCGCGGCGATTCATCCGGACACGATGTTGCGGACCTCGATGATCTCCGGCACGCCGGGATCGATCCCGATCCTCTGCAAAATCGGCGTCAGCGTCTGCCCGAAGCGCTCGAACGACTCCGGTGAGTCCCACACGTCGAACACCCGCAGGCGGTCGCCGGCGCCGTAGCAGGCGTGGTAGAGCCGTCCGGCGGGAGCGCCGGCACCGGCGGCGCTCAGCTGTTTCATGCACTCGTCGTACTGCGCAGCCGTCATCTTCGGAGTGAACTGAATTGCGTATGCCATGCTCGAACTACGAGCGCGCGGTCGAATCGGATGTCACAGCGTCATGCGCACGCCGATCTTCCGTTCCACCGCCCGGTCGTAGACGATCGAGGCCGCGGCCACGTCCTGCAGGGCCATGCCGGTCGAGTCGAAGACGATGATCTCGTCGCCGCGCTCGCGGCCGAGGCGGCGTCCGGCGACGATCGCGCCGAGCTCCGCGTGGACGCCGCCGCGCGTCATCGCTCCGGCGGCGATGGCGTGGTGGAGGTCGCCGATCGTCGCGCACTGCTCGGTCACGTCCGTCACGACCTTGCTCGCCGCCATCAGCGCCGGCGCGATCTCCGACTTCTCCTCGCTGTCCGCGCCGACGGCGGCGACGAACGTCCCCGGCGCCACGCGCTCGAGGAACGGCGCGCGCGACGGCGTGCAGGTGACGACGATGTCGGCCGGCACGATCTCGTCGACGACCTCGCCAAGCTCGGCGGCGCGCGTCCGGTCCGTGTCGAAGGCGAAGAGGCGCTCGATCGGCCGCACGCGCGCGAGCGCCTTCGCCTGAATCCGTCCCTGCAGGCCGCAGCCGCAGATCAGCGCCGTGCGCGCGTCGGGCCGCGCCAGGAACTTCGCCGCGACCGCCGTGGCCGCGCCGGTGCGGAGGATCGTGATCTCGATCGAGTCCATGACCGCCAGCGGCGTCCCGTCGGTCGCGTCGGCGAGCACGATCACCCCTTTGATCCGCGGCACGGCCTCGAAGAAATTCGCGTTGATCTTCGCGGCGAAGCGGCCGCCGGCGATGGCGGCTTTGATGTGGAACGCGCCGCCGTCGGCGTGCACGCCGGCGATCGCCGGCGGCGGCAGCTCGCCGCGGCCGAGCATGGCGAAGGCCCGCTCCACGGCGGCGATGCAGTCGTCGAGGTCGAGCAGCGACGCGACGTCGCGGCGGCTCAGGAAAAGCACGTCATTCATTGCCGATCACCCACTTTTCGTACACGTCGCCCGGCAGCTCGCGGACGAAGCGCGACGGCTCCATGAGGATGTCCATGCCGGCGCGGTCGCGGGCCATCACCGGAAAGACGAGGTAGAGCTCCTGCTTGGCGCGCGTGACGGCGACGTAGAAGAGGCGGCGCTCCTCCTCCTCGCCGGGGATGACGATCTCGCGCGTGCCGTCGTCGGCGACGACCGGCGCGCTCTCGACGGCGCCCTCCAGCAGCGGCAGGGCCTCGTGCACCCGCGACGGCTGCACGCGCACGATGCCGCCCGGCACGCGCAGAGCGCGCTGCGACGGGAAGCGGCCGTCGGCCAGCCAGATGACGAAGACGGCCCGCCACTCCAACCCCTTGGCCTGATGGACGGACGACAACACGATCTTCTCGTCCTCGGGGCCGACGACGGCCACGTCCTCGCCGGCCAGCGGGTTCGCCAGGGCCACCTCGTCGAGGAAAGCGTTGACGTCGTCGTAGCGCAGCGCGTACTGCGAGAGCTGCTCGAGATCGTCGAGCCGCGCCTGCGCGTTCGGGAACTTGGCCCGCGCGTAGTCGGCGTAGCCGCGCTCGACGACGAGGCGGATCGACTCCGAAGGGTTGTGCTTCATCGACTCCGCGGCCAGAAGGCGCATGACGTGGCGCAGCGACTCGAGGCTCTGAGCCTGGCCGCGTCCGCTCACATCCTTGAGGCCGTGCAGAAACCGCTCGAGCGGGTCGACGGCCTCGCTGATCCGTCCCCACACCTCGGCCGCGGTTTTCTCGCCGATCTTCGGATAGAGCTTCAGCACGCGCTTCCACGACAGCTCGTCGCGCGTGTTGGTCATGATCTTCAGGTAGGCGACGACGTCCTTGATGTGGGCCTGCTCGAAGAAGCGGACGCCGGAGCGGATCTCGTACGGAATGAGCCGCCGCGACAGCTCCATCTGCAGCTCCAGCGATTGGTAATGCGAGCGGTAGAGAACGGCGATCTCGTCGAGGTGCTCCCCCTCGTCGCGGAGCTCGAGGATGCGCTGGGCGACGAAGGCGGCCTGCTCGAAGACGTCGTCGACGCCGACGACCGCCGGCTCCGGCCCGTCGCCGCGCACGGCCTGCAGCTCTTTGCGGAATTGAAAGCGGTTGTTCTCGATGGAGCGGTTGGCGAGGGTGAGGATCTGGCGCGTGGAGCGGTAGTTCGTCTCGAGCTTGTGGATGGCGGCGTCGGGGAAGCGCAGCGGAAAGGTGAGGATGTTCTCGAACGACGCGCCGCGGAAGGAGTAGATCGACTGGGCATCGTCGCCGACGACCATGACGTTGCGGCGGGCCGAGGCCATGAGGTCGACGACGTCGGCCTGGAGCTTGTTCGTGTCCTGGTATTCGTCGACGAGGATGAAGCGGAAGCTGCGCTTGAGCGGCTCGGCGATCTCGGGGCGCTCCTCGAGGAGGAGCTTCCAGTTGACGAGGAGGTCGTCGAAGTCCATGGCGTTCGCGTCGCGCTTGCGCTCCTTGTAGCGGCGGAAGACGTTGAGCATCTCCTCCTGGTAGATCGCGAAGTGCGGATAGTTCTGCTCGAGATGGAGCTCCAGCGGCGTGCGCGTGTTGATCAAGTACGAATAGATGTCGAGAAGGACGTCGCCCTTCGGGAAGCGCTTCTCCAGGGTCTTGATGCCGAGGGAGGAGACGGCCGACTCCATCATCTCCTTGGAGTCTTCGTCGTCGAGGATGGAGAAGTTGCTGCGATAGCCGATCGGCTCGGCGTAGCGGCGCAGGAGGCGGTTGCCGATGGAGTGGAAGGTGCCGCCCCAGATGCGCCGGGTATCGATGGTGACGAGCTGCTCGACGCGGGAGAGCATCTCCCGGGCGGCCTTGTTGGTGAAGGTGACGAGGAGGATCTCGGAAGGGTCGATGCCGTCCTCGATGAGTCGCGAGACGCGGTAGGTGAGGGCGCGGGTCTTGCCGCTGCCGGCGCCGGCAATGACGAGCATCGGCCCCTCGCCGGCCATGACGACGTCGAGCTGCTCGCGGTTGAGCTCATCCTCGTAGCGGACGCGGTACTGCTTCTGGGCCTTGGCCGGCGCCTTGAGGGTGTATTTGCGGACTTTCTGGGTAGACACGTTATCGGCCGATCTCGATCAGCTGTCCTTTCTGGGCGATGCTTACCGCGATCGCGATCCGCGGAAGAAGAGGCCGGAGATCGCTCATGCGATTTCGTACGCCGACGATCAGCACCACAGCGACAAGTTCTGCTGGTGGCGCAGCGCGCGATCGGCAGCGACTCGTCAATCAGAAGCTTCAACGCCGATGGCCTCGCGCGCGTTCTCCAGCGCCGCAACGGCCTGCTCGCGTGTTACCGAGGGGAATTGCTCGAGAAACTCCTCCAACGAGTCGCCGGCCTCCAGATAGTCGAACAAGTTGTAGACGGGAACGCGCGTTCCGACGAACACGAGCTCACCGCCCATGATCTCCGGATCGCTATGCACGACCTGCGTTTTTACCAGCATGCGATCCGTATTCTACTAGCCGTACCCGCGCGCTCCGCTCAGATCCACTTCTTGATCTTCGGGTAGAGCTCCTGGAAATTCACCTTGGGGTCGCGGCAGATCCAGATGTCGATGTGCTCGTAGGGCATCGAATACGGATGCTCGAAGTGCGCGGCCAGCTCTACGCGGCCGAAGATCGTCTGCAGCGTCTCGCGGTCGTCGTCGAGCACGATGGCCACCGAGCCGTCGTAATTTCGCGGGCCCCAGAAGAAATAGTTCTGGTGCGCGCTCACCGCCTTCGGCAGTCCGTACTTGGGGCCGAACCAGTCGATCGCGCCGGCCTCGCCGTAGTTCTGGCCGAAGATCAGGCAGCGGGCGCGGTCGGCGGCGGGAAGGCTGTCGTAGACGCGCGCCACCGCCGCCGTCATCTCCGGCCAGCCGAACATGTCGGCGTACTGCTGCGGCAGCGGGCCGAAGCGATGGTTCTCCGTCCGCGGCGGCTCGAAGTGCAGCGCCTTCTGATAGGCGACATACGTCTCGACGGGGAGGATCGGCAGCGTCAGCGGCGCGAGCGCGGCGCCGGTCACCGCGACGATCGCCGCCGTCGCGTAGCGCCAGGCGCGGGCGCGCGCCGCCGTCCACTCCTCGATGGCCACGCCTCCCGCGGCCAGGAGCATCGGATACGCTGGCGATAGGTAGTAGACCTTCCCCTTCATCACCACGAACTCGGCGAAGCAGAGGACCCACGTCCATGCCAGGACGCGGTACTGCTCGCGGCGGAAGAGCCACACCAGTCCGGCGATCCAGACGGCGGCGTTGACCGGATCGATCATCAGCAGCTGCCCCGCGGCGAAGCTCCAGAGGTTCACCGGCGCGTTCTTGTTGCTGTGGGCGATGTTCTGCAGCAGCTCGATCGTGGCGAAGTGGTGGCGCACTTCCCACAGCGCGTTTGGCGCGAAGACGATCGCCGCGACCACGCCGCCGAGCCAGATCCACCGCCGCGCGAAGTGCCGGCGCTGCTTGGTCAGCAGCATGGCCAGCACGAACGACGAGCCGAAAAAGAGCGTCGTGTGCTTGTTCTCCAGTCCCAGTCCGGCGAAGAAGCCGAAGAGGAGCCAGAGCTTCTCGCTGCCGCCTTGAAAGATCACGATCGCGACGTACGCCATGGCCATCCAGAAAAGCGGCTCGAAAATGTTCATCGACAGGAAGTGGCCGACGCTGATGAAGAACGGCGCGGTGAGCACGGTGAGGCAGGCCAGGAGCTGGGCGAAGAGGCCGCCGCCGAGGCGGCGGGCCATCGCGCCGGCGAGGGCCACGAGGCCGGCCGCGGCCAGCACCGGCAGGATGCGCACCGCCAGCAGCGACGTGCCGAGGTGGCGGGCCATCCAGGCGATCACGGCGACGAAGGGCGGCTGGTCGACATAGCCCCAGTCGAGGTGCTCGCCGCAGGCCAGGAAGTAGAGCTCGTCGCGGAAGAAGCCGTACTGGTTGATGCAGACGAGATGCGCGGCCGCGGTGAGGGCGGCCATCGCCCCCAGCAGAATGTTGGAGTTTCGTCGCATGAAAGCGAAGTACGTTCGCCTGCGCGGCGGGTTTTGCATATCGTTTTCATGAGGAGCAAAGAAATGAGACGTCTATCCGTTCTTGCCGTCGCGCTGGTGGCGGTGGCCTGCGCGTCGAACAACGCGCAGAAGACGACCTCGGCGGCCACGCCTGGCGCGGGCAACAAACCGAATGCGCAGGCGGTCGGCGTCATCCCCTACGCCACGCTGCACGACGCGCAGCGCAACCGCGACGTCGAGCTGTCGATCGAGTATCCGGACAACGGCGGGCCCTTCCCGCTGGTGATCTTCTCGCCCGGCTACGGCTCGTCGGAGCAGGGGTACGAACAGCTCGTCTCGGATTGGACGCGCAGCGGCTACGTCGTCGTGCGCCCGCGGCACGCCGACGCCGGCAAGACCCCCGACGCCGTGCGCGCGATCTTCGGCGAGCAGCCTTCGCAAAAAGAGCAGCGCGCGCGGAGCCGGCGCCCGTCGAAGGAGGAGATCCAGAAGGCTTCGGTGGCGCGCGACGAGTCGGAGCGGCGGGAGATGGCCAAGATCTGGGAGACGCAGCGCGAGCCGCAGTGGCGCGACCGCGTCCGCGACGTCACGCTGATCATCGACAGCCTCGACGCGATCGAGCAGCGCTTCCCCGAGCTGAAGGGAAAGATCGACCACGCCAAGATCGGCGTGGCCGGCCACAGCCTGGGCGCGCTGACGGCCATGCTCGTCGGCGGCGCGAAGACGTTCGGAAATCCGCCGCTGTCGGCCGGCGATCCGCGCGTGAAGGCCATCATCGCCATGTCCCCCGAGGGCGTCACGGCCAGCCTGGGATTGAGCCCGGAGTCGTTCGCGTCGATCAACGTGCCGGCCATGTTCATGACCGGCACCGAGGATCGCGGCGCCGCGCCGAACGAGGATTGGCAGTGGCGGAAGACGGCCTTCACGAACGCGGCCGCGGGCGACAAGTACTTCGTCCTGCTGCAGGGCGCGCGGCATTCAGTCTTCGCCGGTACGTACTTCCCGGTCGAGATCCCGCAGACGACGTCGATGCCGGTGCGCGATCCGTCGAATCCGTATCCGCCGGGCGATCCGCGCAATCCGAATCCGAATCCGTATCCGGTCTACGAGCCGCAACAGCGGACGGGCGGCCAGATGAACCCGCAGGTCGGCCGCGGGACGTTCAACGACGTCCGCTATCTTTCGCGGACGTTCTGGGACGTGTACCTGAAGGGCGAGGCGAAGGAGCGCGACACGCTCGACAAGAACACGCTCGGCGGCGTGACGATCGAGAAGAGATAAAGCCCGGCGCTTCAGCGGTAGACCGCCTCGAGCCACGGCTGCATCGGCAGCGCGTCGCGGATGCGCTCCTCTTCGATGCGCGCGGTGGCGCTGAGGCGATGGCGTGTCGGCGGGATGTGCGGTGTGCCGACGTGCTCGATGGCGGTGAAGCCGTGCGCGTCCGCCAGCCGGTCGAGCGAGGCCGCGCTGAAGCCGTAGAGGTGCGGAAAGCCGAGGAGGTTCGCGTGGCCGAGGGCCACGACGATCGGGTGGTGGTCGTAGAGCGGTTGGGGACGATCGAGGTCGAGCAGCGCTTCGCAATGTTCGTAGAAGCGCGCGTCCGGCGTTCGGATGACGAGCGCCCCGCCCGGCCGCAGCACGCGCCGCACCTCGGCGAGCAATGCCCGCGGGTCGTCGATCTGCTCGAAGGTGTTCCAGATGAAGACGCCGTCGAAGGCGTCGTCGTCGAAGCGGCACTCGTCGAGCGTGGCCGTGCGCGTCGGATAGCCCTTGGCGCGGCTGAAGTGCGACGTGTCGTCGCCGACGTCGAGGCCGAGGACGTCCCAATCCCATTCGCGGGCGACGTGGAGGAAGCCGCCGACGTAGCTGCCGATCTCGACGACCTTCGCGCCGTCGCGCAGGAGAGGGCGGATGCGCGCCTCGCGTGCGCGGAACTCGTCGATGTACGTGCGCAGCATCTGCTCCATGACGTGCGGGGCGTAAGGATCGTGCTCGAAGCGCTCGCTGTCGCCGCGCCCGCGCACGAGGACGGCGCATCCACGGCAGACGCGCACCTCGGCCGGCTCGCTCTGGGCGATGTCGACGCGGTCCTTCTGCTGGGCCGGCTCGACGTAGCCGTCGATGCGCGAGGCGAAGAAGGCCCGCCGCAGAGCGATCTCTTCGGCGATCGCGGCCGCGGAGACGAGCACATCGCCGGGCTCGCGGCCGCATGACGGACAAGCACGCATGGCGAACTAAAATGCGCTCATGACGATCAATGGCGCAAGAGCACGGGCAGTCGTCCTGGCCATTCTGGCCATCGCCGCCGCGCCGCCGCCGGATGAGGAGATGCTCGCGTATCGGGAGATCCGCACGGCCTTGGCCGACCCGGCCGCGTACCGGGCCAAGTTGCGGGCGTTCATCGACCGTCCCGAGCACAAGCATCTCGACATGCTCGGCAGCGCGTACACGCAACTGTTCCGCGTCGAGTTGGCGGATGCGCATGTGGACGCGAAGGAGTTGCTGGAAACGATTCGCGGTATGGACCGCTACGAGAGCGGCAACTTCCACATCAAGTTCGCGATGTCTGCGGAGGCGCTGGCCGACCGCGGCGTGGAGCTCGCGTACGCCGAGGATCTGGCCCGCCGCGGCATCCCGGCAATGGCGAATTACATGGAGGAAAACCGTGCCGCGTACGGGACCGATTACGAGCGCAACTCGACGGCGTTCAACGCGGAGATGCACGACGCGCTCGGCTGGGTGCTGATCCGCGAGGGGAAGCGCCGCGAAGGGAAGCGCGAGCTGGATGCGGCATTCCGGCTCAACGTGCAAGACCCCCACGTCCTCTATCACCTCGGCCGCCTGGCCGAGGAGGAGGGCGACGCCGCGGCGGCTGAGCGCTGGTACGGGCGCGGCGTCCTCGTGCAGACGTCGCGCACGAATCCCAATCCCACGGCGCTCGAGGCGGTTTACGTCGAGCGCCACGGCTCGCACGCCGGGTTCGATGCCTACCTCGGCCGGCTGCGCAACAGCGACACACGCGTGCGCCGCGAGCGCGTCCTCGGCGCGCGTCTGTCGCCGCCGCGGACGGTGCTTCCCTTCGCGCTGGCCACGCTCGACGGCGCAAAGGTGTCGCTCGACAGCCTCCGCGGGAAAGTCGTCGTCGTCAATTTCTGGGGCTTGTGGTGCGGGTGGTGCCTCAAGGAGATGCCGGAGCTCGCGGAGGTCTCGCGGCGCTACCGCGCGAACCCGCGGGTGGCGGTGCTCGCGGTCGACACGAAGGACGATCCCGAAAAGGTGCGCAAGTGGATCCGCGAGAAGGGCTATGAATTTCCGGTGCTCCTCGACGTGGCGAATTACGTCGAGCGCGTCGGCGTCGGGACGTATCCGACGACGTGGTTCCTCGACGGCGACGGACGTCTCCGCTATCAGAAGATCGGCTTCAGCTACAGGCTCGTCGAGGAGTTTGCCTGGCGCATCGATGCGGAGCTGACGCGGATGAAATAATGCGCGCATGAAGATCGACAGCGCGCGTGCACTCGTGACCGGCGGCTCCTCGGGGATCGGACTGGAGACGGCGCGGCAGCTCATCGCCGGCGGCGCGCGCGTGGCCATCTGCGGCCGCGACCGCGCCAAGCTGGAGCGCGCGGCGAAGGAGATCGGAGCGATGGCGATTCACGCCGACGTCGCCAAAGAAGCCGATTGCGTCCGCCTGGTCGATGAGGTCGTCCGCCACTTCGACGACTACAACGTCCTCGTCAACAACGCCGGCTTCGGCACGTTCGCCCCGCTCGTCGACGTCGAGCTCGCGGACATGGAGCGCGTCTTCGCCACGAACGTCTTCGGCGCGATGGTCGTGGCCCGTGAGTCGGCGCGGCACTTCGTGGCGCGCGACTACGGCAACATCGTCAACGTTGCCTCGAGCGCGGCGCTGCGCGGCTTCGCCGGCGGCACGGCATACGTGGCCAGCAAGTTCGCGCTGCACGGGATGACGGAGTGCTGGCGCGCCGAGCTGCGCAAGTCGAACGTGCGCGTCATGCAGATCAACCCGAGCGAGGTGCAGACGGAGTTCTTCCGCGGGGGCGAGCTCAATCCGCGCAAGCTCGTGGCCGCCGACATCGCTCAGGCGATCGTGGCGATGCTGGAGATGGAGGATCACGCGTTCGTGACGGAGATGTCGGTGTGGGCGACGAATCCGTGAGGCAGGTGACAGGGAACAGGTCACAGGGAACAGGTCGTCGTGAACCTGTCATCTGTCACCTGTTCCCTGTCACCTACTTTGTGAACTCAATCGGCTGCCCGCACGCGCTCCCGCCGGCGTTGTAGTCGTAGACCATGCGGCCGCCGTCGTCGGCGCCCTTCGTCATCACGCCGACCATCGCCAGGAGGGCGAGGACGAAGACGATGCGCAGGCGTCGCGGGAACGTCACTTCACCGAGTCGACGGTGAGGAATGTGTTGCCGCCCGCCGTGTACACCTTTCCGGTCACGGTGACTTCTTTTCCCATCTTCTCCGTGACCGACTTCGGCAGACAGACCAGGACCAGAGCGTAGATCGCGAGTCGCTTCATGGTTCAGCTCGCCTTTGTGGGAAGCTTTTACATCCATTAGCATATAAAGCCAAATGTCCGACGATCCCTCCACCTCCTTGCGCACGCGCTGGACGACCAAGGCGCCGCTCGACGAGGCGGTCACGCTCGAGCGGAAGCTGCTCGAGCAGCGGTTCGCCGCCGAGCAGCTCCGCGTCCTCGGCAGCGCCGTGCACGTGACCGGGCAGGGGATCGCCATCCTCACCCCCGCGGTCGAGGCCGTCGGGCCGCGCATCGCCTTCGTCAACGACGGCTTCTGCGCGATGTACGGCCGCACGCGCGCGGAGATCATCGGCGAGACCCCCGAGGCCTTCGGCATCGTCGAGTCGCAGCGGGCCATCGTCGACGCCCTGCTGCAGCACGTCTTCGAGCAGAAGCCCTTCGACGGGGAAATGACGGCCAGGCGGAAAGATGGAAGCGAGTTCGACCTGGCCCTGCAGCTCGTTCCGGTGTCCGACGCCGGGCAGCTGACGCATTGGGTGGCGTTCCTGCGCGACGTGAGCGAGAGCAAGAGCCAGCTCCTGCTGCTGCGGCATCAGGCCCTGCACGACGGCCTCACCGATCTGCCGAACCGCACGCTGCTGTTCGAGCGGCTGGAGCGGGCGCTGGAGGAGGCCCGCGGCGAGTCGGTGATGGTGGCGTTGCTGCTGATGGACCTCGACCGCTTCAAGGAAGTGAACGACACGTTCGGGCATCACTTCGGCGACGTGCTGCTCAAGCAGGTGGCCTTCCGCATCCGCAACCAGCTTTCGCCCGACGACACGGTGGCGCGCCTGGGCGGGGACGAGTTCGCCATCGTCCTGCCGCGCGCGCCGGATGCGAACGCGGTGGCGGCGACGGCCCGGCGGATCCTCAACGCCCTCGAGCAGGCCTTCGTCGTGGAAGGGCAGCTGCTCGAGGTCGGCGCGTCGATCGGCATCGCCCTCCATCCGCGGCACGGCAACGACGCGCGCTCGCTGATGCGCGGCGCCGACGTGGCCATGTACTCGGCGAAGCAGGGGAGCAGCGGCTACAGCTTCCACAGTCTCGACTCGGTGAAGCGCTCGCCCGACCAGCTGGCCCTGGCGGTGGAGCTGCGCTCGGCGGTCGAGCAGCAGCAGTTCGAGCTCCATTACCAGCCGAAGCTGCACCTGCGCAGCGGCCTGGCCACGCGCGCCGAGGTGCTGCTGCGGTGGAACCATCCGAAGCGGGGGCTGCTGCTGCCGACGCAGTTCATCCCGCTCGCGGAGCGCACGGGCGTGATCCGCTCGATCACGGACTGGATCCTCGACCGCGCCCTGCAGCAGTGCAGGCGATGGCAGGACGCCGGCGCGCCGGTGCACCTGGCGGTGAACATCTCCGCGAAGAGCCTGCAGGACCCGTCGCTGCCGGCGAAAGTGCAGGCGGCGCTGGACCGATGGAGCATCGATCCGCGCTTTCTGAAGATCGAGATCACGGAGAGCAGCATCATGGCCGACCCGGCGCACGCGCTGGCCATCCTGTCGATGCTGCAGTCGATGGACGTGCGTCTGTCGATCGACGACTTCGGCACCGGCTACTCGTCGCTGACGCACCTGCGCCAGCTGCCGATCGACGAGATCAAGATCGACAAGTCGTTCGTCTCGGGGATGACGACGTCCGAGGCCGACGCCGCGATCGTCCGCACGGTGATCGACCTGGCCCACAACCTCGGCAAGCAGGTCTGCGCCGAAGGAGTCGAGACGGAGGCGCAGTGGACGCGCCTGGCGGAGATGGGCTGCGACCTCGCGCAGGGATACTGGATCAGCCGGCCGCTGCCGGCGGAAGAGCTGATGAAGTGGCTGACGGACTCGATGTGGGGGATGAAACGATAGTCCTCAGCACTACTTCTTCACCACGATCTCCACCCGCCGATTCTTCGCCCGTCCCTCAGGATCGTCGCTGCCGTCCGCTTTCGTATTCGGGGCGACCGGCTTCTTTGCGCCGAAGCCCGCCGTCGCGAAGTGCTGGGGCAGGCCGTGCGACTCGAACCAGCCTTTTACCGCCTCGGCGCGGCGCTCGGAGAGCTTCTGGTTGTAGGCGTCGCTGCCCTTGGCGTCGGTATGGCCTTCGATGCGCACCGTTCCTTTGGCGTTGCGCTGCCGGATCAGCACCGCCGCTTTCTGCAGCGTCTCCTCCGCCTTCGGCAGGAGGTCGGCCTTGTCGAAGTCGAAGAGGACGTCGGCGGCGAGGTCGATGCGTACCTCCGTGTCGCTCTCCTGCACCGTCAGGTCCTCGACCTTGCCGCCCATGTCGACGACGTTGAAGACGAGGTCGTCGGTCTTGAACACGAGGTCGACGACCTGCGCGCGCAGCGGCGCGGCGGCGAGGAGCGCGAGGACGATCAGCGCGTGTCGCATCACTTGCTGATCGGCACGTCGTCCATCGGCTGGAAGTGGGGCACGATCACGGTGATCTTCTGCACCGTGTCGGGCGGGGCGGGGAAGCGCGCCCACAGATTCGCGGTCTCGCCCGGCTTGATGTCCTTCACTCCCTGGCTGCAGACGCATTTGCCGCCGGTGTCGCGGACGACGAAGTACTTTTTCTTGCCGGCCTCGTCGACGAGCTGCACGCCGCCAACGGAGCCGTGGTCGATCACCTCGTGGTCCTTGTCGGCGAAGTTGTAGCCGAAGCCGACGCTCTTGTCGGAGCCGTTCGTGATCGTGAACTTCATCGCCACCGTGCCGCCGCTCGTCCGCTTCAGCTCCTGCACCACGGCCTTCACGCCGCTCGTCTCGCCGTCGGCGGAGGCGATGCCGGCCGGAGCGGCGGCGGCCGGGGCGGTGGAAGCGGCGGCGGTGGCGGTGTTCGTGGTGTTGACGATGGCGGGCGGCGGGGTGGTGGCCGTAGTTGCCGTGGTGGCGGTGGACGGCGATTCTTTTTTCGGGCAGGCGAGAAGCACCACAGCGAAGAGAGCGATCCACTTGCTCATGGAGACCTCCTGCAGGTTGTTTCGGGCGCGATCAGTCTAAACTAATCGCCTGACGATGAAAGCGGATTACGGCATCGATGCCCCCGGCGTCATCCGCAATCTCCTGCTCGTCGCGGCCGTGGGGCTGATCGCCTGGGCGACGAGAGCGACGGGCCTCTGGTCCGGCGTCGTCACGCTCGGCCCCGTCCGCCTCGGCCTCGCGTCAATGTTGATCTGGCCCGCCCTCGGCTGCGGGGCGATGGCCCTCTGGATGCTGTACGACAGCAAGATCGGCAAGGTGCGTGACCGCGAGCGCTTGCTCGACCAAATCGCCTGGAAGGGCGACGAGCGCGTCCTCGACGTCGGCTGCGGCCGCGGCCTGATGCTCATCGGCGCGGCGAAGCGGCTGACGCGCGGCGGGCGCGCCACCGGCATCGACATCTGGCAGGCCGAGGACCTTTCCGGCAACCGCCCCGAGGCGACGATGGAGAATGCCGGGCGGGAGGGCGTGCGGGAGCGCGTCGAGGTCGAGACCGCGGACATGCGCAAGCTGCCGTTCGACGACGCCAGCTTCGACGTCGTCGTCTCTTGCGCCGCGATCCACAACCTCTACGACGCCGCCGACCGCGCGCGGGCGATCGTCGAGATCGCGCGCGTGCTCAAGCCCGGCGGCCGCGCGCTGATCGACGACATCCGTCACTTCGCCGAGTACGAGCGCGCCTTCGCCGGCGCCGGCATGACGGCGCGGCGCAGCGGCTCGCTCGTGGCGGCGGCGTTCCTGGCCATCGTCACGTTCGGCTCGTTGAGGCCGGCCACGCTGCTCGGCGAAAAACGATAGGGCAGCTGTGTCCCCAGCAGGTCGAATGCGTTTGGCATCGTGGCGATGCTATGCGGCAGCGTGCCCGGCAGCGGCGCCATGCGCGGCAGATAGGCGACGCGGATGCGCGCGGCATGCGTGTTGATCTCGGCGGCGCCGATCTCGACGTCGACGCGCGGCGCTTGATTCGGCGTGACGACGACCAACGTCGGCGGAGCCTGCTGTGCCAGCGCGGCCGCTCCGGTCAGCGCGAAAACGAGTGCAATTCCAAGGCTTCTCATAATGCAAATATGGTGCGGAAGCCATGCCGCATCAGTGCTTTCTGCCACGGTCGAGCACGAACAAATCGCACAACAGACGTGTGTAGCTGTACACCGTCGTCCGGCCATCCGGCGTCACGAAAATCGGTCCGACATTGATCAGCCCGGCGGGGTCGGGCGGCATCGCTTCGCGCCACACCGCGCGCTTGCCGGTGGCGAGGTCGACCTTGTGGAGCAGCGCCGGGATGCTCGCGAACGTTGCCACGAAGAGTGACTTCCCATCCGGGCTGAAGCGCACCGGCACGTCGCGGCTCTGGAGGAACGGCGCCGGCTGAGGCGCGCCGCCGCCGACCGGGTAGAAGTAGAAGTGGCGATCGGGAGCGCGGCCGAGGACGCGTGTGCCGTCCGGCGTCACCTGAGTGCCGTTGACGTTCTGCGGCGTGATCGGGCGGGGCGCGCCGCCGTCGACGTCCTGCACCCAGATGCGCGAGGCTTCGCCGGGCGCGTTGCCCTGAAACAGAATCCGCCGCCCGTCGGGGAACCAGCGCGCGCCGTGATGATTGATCTTGTCGCGGGTCACGAGGCGCGGCTGGCCGGGACCGGTCGGGAGCATGACGATCTGCGCCGGCGTGCGATTCCGCGGGATCGACAGGACCCAATTGCCGTCCGGCGACAAGCCCTCGGTCGTGCCGTCGCCGAGGCGCACGGCGGGCGCGCCGTCGACGGAGCGGACGTAGACGCCGAAGATCGAGCCCCCGGCCTCGCCCGACTCGGAGAAGGCGATGGTCTTCCCGTCGGCGGAGAGGTCGCGCACGATCGAGTAGTCGAGCCAGGAGAGGTCGCGCGGCTGCGGGTCGCCGTCGATCATGGCGATGATCCCGCCGCGCTGGTTCTGCCTCGTCACGAGCACGCGGCCGTCGGCGGCGATGTCCTGCAGCGCGAGCGAGCCCGCGCTGGCGGCGACGAGGCGGGCGTTGCCGTCGAGCGTGAGGGCGCGGATGGCCCGGCCGCTCGTGCTCTCCTCGCCGGCGAACCAGACCTCGCGGCCGTCGGGCGACCAGGCCAGTCCTTGAATGCTCTCCCACTCGTGGCCGAGGGCTTTGCGCGCGCCGCTGCGTAGGTCGAGGAGCATGACCGTGCCGCGGTCGTCGTTGATGAAGGGATGGTCGACGAAGGCGATGGCGTCGCCGCGCGGCGAGAAGCGCGGAGAGCTCATCCATCCCACGCTTTCGTAAAGCACTTTGCCGGTCGGGAACTCCAGGCGCGAGCGGCCGCCGACGCTGCGGACGACGGCCAGGCCGCGCGAGTCGGGCGCCCAGTCGGCGGCCTCGACGTCCTCGAGGAGCTGGCGTGGCGCGCCGCCGGCGATCGGGACCTGGGCCAGCACGCCGCTGTCGCGCAGGTAGCCGATGGGATGTCTGCGCAGCGAGATGGCCAGCTGTCCGTTGCGCGAGACGGCCAGGACCTCGGCGTTGCCGAGGCCGAGGGCGCGCGACTCCGGCGAATCGCCGCGCACGGCGAAGACCTCGATCGGCCTGCCGTTCCAGCGCGCGCCGTAAAACACCGTGGCGCCGTCCGGCGAGAAGCGCGCGTTCACGATCGTGCCGGTGCGGTAGGTGAGCCGGTGGTAGCCGGGCGGCGGCTGCGTGCCGTAGCGGCGGCCGACGAGGAAGGCGCCGAGAGCGACGAGGGTGAGCGCGGCGATGACGGCGATGGGGCGCCACAGCCGCCGCCACTCGATGGTGCGGTAGCGCGCATGGGAAACGTCCTGGCTGGTGAGGCCGGAGAGCGCGCCGATGTCGAAGGCGAGGTCGCGCGACGACTGGAACCGCTCCTCGGGGCGCTTCTCGAGGCAGTGGCGCGTGATGCGGTCGAGCGCCGCGGGGACGCGCAGGCCGAGCTCGAAGAAGTCGGGCGGGTCGTCCTTGAGGATCGAGTTCAGCGTCTCGATCGGCGAGTCGCCGCGGAAGGCCTGCCGCCCGCTCAGCATCTCGTAGAGGATGGCGCCGAAGGCGAAGATGTCGGAGCGGTGGTCGCCGGGGTTGCCGCGGATCTGCTCGGGGGCCATGTAGCCGACCGTGCCGAGGAGGCGGCCGGGCTCGGTCGGCGTGGTCGGCAGCGTCGGGGCATGCTCGTCGGCGGAGCCGCCGGGGAGCCGCGGCGCCATCAGCTTGGCCAGGCCGAAGTCGAGGATCTTGACCAGGCCGTCGCGGGTGAGGAAGACGTTCTCCGGCTTGAGGTCGCGATGGACGATGCCGCGCTCGTGCGCGGCGGCGAGGCCGCGGGCGAGCTGGCCAGCGTAGTCGATCGCTTTGCGGCCGGGGATGGCGCCGTGCTCGCGCAGGCGCGCGCGCAGCGACTCGCCCTCGAGGAGCTCGGAGACGATGTAGCGATTCTCCCCCTCGGCGCCGAGGTCGTAGACGGCCACGATGTTCGGATGGTTGAGCATCGAGGCGGCGCGCGCCTCCTGCTCGAAGCGGCGCAGGGAGTCGGGATCGTGAGTGAGGTTGCGGGAGAGGACTTTGACGGCCACGTCGCGGGCCAGGCGCGTGTCGTGGGCGCGATAGACCTCGCCCATGCCACCGGCGCCGATCGCTCCGACGATGCGATACGGCCCGAGCATCGTTCCGGCGGGAAGCATGCGCGGGGAAGTGTATCTTCGGAGGGGGCAGGGCGCAGGGGGCAGGGCGCAGGTGGTGGTCGTCGCGAGGGCTCGATCTGCGCCCCACGCCTATACTTATGGCGGGAGGCGCGCATGTCACTACCTCACGTGGACTATCTCGCCGTCCTCGTTGGCGGCGTGGTCATCTTTCTCCTCGGCGGAGTCTGGTATTCGAAGCTGCTCTTCGCGCGGCCGTGGATGGCCCTGATGGGCAAGTCGCCGGAGGAGCTCCAGGCGAACGCCGGGCCGATGCCGGTCAATCTGCTGATCGCGTTCATCTGCGGCCTGATTTCCGCGTATGTCCTCGCGGCGCTGATGAATCACCATCAGCCGATCGACATCGCCCGCGGGGCGAAGCTCGGCGCGGTCTGCTGGCTCGGCTTCACGGCGCCGCCGACGCTGGCCACGGCGACGTTCTCAGCAATTCCGAAGAAGCTGTGGCTCATCAACGCCGGCTACGACCTCGTGTCGTACGTGCTCGCCGGGATGATCCTGGCGTATTGGCATTGGTAGCGTAACGTCCCGCGTCGAAGCCGCGTCTCATGGCCATGAAACGCTCACTGGCCTTGCTCGCTTTTCTCGCGGTTCCCGCGTTTGCCTCCGACGTCACGATTCATCTCGACCTCAGCGACTCCGTTCGCGCCGCGCTGGCGCACGGGCAGATCAAATCGGTCCTCGTGGGGATCGGCGTCCACCCAAAAGGGATCGACACGACGAACGACACCGTCGTCGTCCATGACGTAGCGCCGGGAAAGACGAACGTCCGCGCGTTCCTGCGCACCCCGGAGGAGCTGTACGTCGTCGATTCGAAGGGCGTCGACGTCGATGTGCCGCCGGACGGGAACGTCGACGTAACGCTGCCGGTCCACTCGCTCTTCGTCACCGGCTCGGTCACGCAGCACGGCCAGCCGTTCCACGGGCATCAGATGAACATCTTCCCGTCGGTGCCGCCGGCGCCGCCGAGCCGCGACAACTTCGGCTTCGCCGTGCCGTTCGACAAGGACGGCCATTTCGCGTTCCCGCTGCCGCATGCCGGCGAGTGGGATCTGACGGTGTGGATCGCCCGCGATCAGTCGGCCGGGAAGATCAAGAACTTCGTCTTCCACGAGAACGACACGCAGCACGAAGTGCACATCGAGCTGCCGTGATCACTTCGCCAGTTCGTACAAATACTCGACGAACGACATCACCGCGCCGTCGAAGCCCTGAACCTTCGGGCTGGCCGACTCGATGACGTAGTACTCGTCGGGCGCGTGCGCGCCGCTGCCGTGGCCGAGGCCGAAGTGCCCGGCGGCGAGGCTCAGCGGCGGGTTGGTGAAGACGTAGCCGGGATAGGAGCCGGCGTTGCGCGGCCAGAGCACGGGATCGATGCCGGCGCGCTTCAGCACCGCCACCTGCGAGCGGATCAGCGGCGCGCTCGCGGCGGTGCCGGTCGGGTCGTAGCCGCCGGTGACGTTGACCTCGACGTCGCCGAAGCCGCGCTTGGCGAGGTGGGCCTTCAGCGCGGCGATGGCGTCGGCATACGTCATGTCGGGCACGAGGCGCATGTCGATCTTGGCCACGGCGCGGTGCGGAAGGATGGTCTTCCCGCCCGGCCCGGTGTAGCCGCCGACGAGGCCTTCGATGTTCACGGTGGGCTGCGATTCGAGGCGCTCGTTGGCCTGCTCCCACGGCAGATCGTCGATCCAGTGCTGCACGCCGAGGGACTTCTTCGACTGCGCTTCGCTGCGCCGCGCCGCGGCCTCGGCGATCATTTTCTTTTCGTCGGCGTTGAGCGGCCGCGGCTTCGGATAGTTCTCGATCGTGATCGTGTTGCCGTCGGCGGAGACGAGGGTGTCGAGGGCGTGGATGAGGTGCCAGGCCGGGCTGTCGACCATGGCCTTGAGCGAGGAGTGGACGTCCTTCGACGGACCGCGGCCCCATTTCTCGCCGCTGGAGACGAGCTCGAGCTCGACGACGCCTTTCGCGCCGAGGGAGACGGTGACGATGCCGTCGAGGTCTTGCGTGGCCGAAGGCATGAAGATGCCGGTGGCCTTGTGCAGCGCGGCCTCGACCTCGGGGCGATGGACGAGCTGCCCGATGTGCGGAGAGCCGATCTCTTCCTCGCCCTCGGCGACGAGGACGAGGTTGACCGGCATCTTCTTCCCGGCGCCGCGGATGGCGTGCAGCGCGGCGAGGAAGGCCGCCTCCGGCCCTTTCTGGTTGACCGCGCCGCGGCCGACGACGACTTTGCCGACGCCCGCCTTGTCGACGATGCGCGCCTCGAGCGGCGGCGAGGTCCACTCGGCGGGGTCGAACTGCTTGACGTCGTACATGAAGTAGAGGCCGACGGTCTTCGGCGCGCCGGCGTCGAGGGTGGCGAAGACGCCCGGCTTGCCCGCGGTGTCGAGGACGGTGACCTGCTGGAACCCGGCGTCGCGCGCGAGCGCGGCCATGGTCTCGGCGCCCTGCGGGTAGTTGAGGTTCTCGGCGGCGATGGAGGGGAAGCCGATCCAGTTCTGCAGCCGCTTGACGGCCTCGTCGTGGCGCTTGGCCACCTCGGCGCGGATGTCGGCGAGGTCGTCGGCGTGGGCGGTGGTGGCGAGGATGGTGAATGCGAGGAACAGACGGAAGATCATGTTGGCCTCCAAATCGTGCGATTGTTTTCTACCATGGGGGGCATGACGGGCGAATCTAAAACCGCAACGGGAGGCCCCTCGCTCACGCTCGGGGTGACAGCTCGTGCCGAGCTGTGGCTCAACGATCGCTGTTCGTGACTGCGCTCATCGCCGGCGGTGCGGGATGGCCGTCCGAGCGGAACTGAAAGACGAAGTACGGCGGGATGCAGAGGCCCCGCTGGTCGTTCCTGGCCACCCAGGCATCGTCGGGGCGTTTCTGTCCGAAGTCATTTGGATCGTAGTCGCGGCCGTTCACGTCGCGGAAGTACGTCGTCGTTCTCAAGCCCTCCAGCCGCGCGTCGTAGAGCTTCTGGGCCGTGTCCGGCGTGTATCCGATCGGCATGACGCAGATGTAGTCGTCGCGGCAGGGCGAGCCTGCGTCGCAGGCGCGGATGCCGGCGTACGAAGTGAAGTGGGCGAAGCAAGTGCCGATGGTGTAGCTCGGATCCGAGGCGACGCGGCCGATGCAGGAGTTGAAGCCGCTCGAGGCAATGAGGCCGCATGTTGCCTCCGGCGGCAAGCCGAGGCATTCGGAGAAGCGAAGCATTCCCGACGGAAATCCTCCCGTCAGCGCGTCGCGCCGCTCGGCGTAGTCGGTCGAGTCGGCATTTCCCTTGAAAAACTCCTGATGCGCTCCGTAGTAGCTGTTGCCGGCCGGTGCCGGTGAGGGGAGCGCCGAGGCGGGAATGCGCGTGTCGGGACTCTGCGGCGTCGTGCGCTGGTATTTGTCGACGCCGTACGCGGTCGTGGTGACGGTGCCGCGTTGGAGGGCGTCGCCGATCTGAAGGGCGGCCGCGGCGGGCATGCACGTGCCGATATTCGGATCATTCTGCGAGTCGAAGAGCGGTGCGCAGACCAGGCCGTCCCGGCAAGTCCACTGCCGCTTCGTTGCCGCGAGAGCGTCGGACGTGATGCAGGCCCCTCCCCATCCGCCGATCAGTTGCGTGCTCTGCAGCGCGTCGGCGAAGCGGTTCATCGGCCGCGCCGAGAAGCTCGTGGCCAGCTCGTACTCGCTCAAGCGGCGGTGCCTCGGCTCGGCCATCCGTCTGACGATCTCCATGCGCCGCGGTTGATCGCCGTAAAACTGCGGCGAGCCTCCCAGCAGCACCGCGTTCACCGCCGGCGTGTCGGGGCGATCGGAGCCGGGGAAGTGAAAGCCTGCGATGGCGCGCGTCTGATGACACCCGGTGCAGGCCGTCTCGTTGAGGCGCGAACGGAAGTCGTCGGCCGATTTCATGAAGCTGAATTGCACGCCGGCCGCGCGCGCCGATGCCATGGTCCGATGGATCTCGTCGTCGGAAATCACCTGCTGCGCGGCTGACGGAGCCTTCCAGTAGGGCTGATTCGCGGAACGATGCGAGCCTCCGGGCGAGACCGACACGGCGCGGGTGGCGAGAACGCCGTAGTCGTACGGGACTTCGAGCGTGCCCTTGTCGATCGAGGCGACGACGTCGGGCCGGCTGAGGTAGTCGATGAGGCGCTGCCGCCGCTGCCGTTTCTCCGCGCATGCCGCCGGATCGTCCGCGGCATCGCAAAGGACCTTCGTCCGGTCGATCTGGCAGCGCAGGAACTCCGGGAGGAAGAGACCGAGATCGGCGTCCCACTTGAAGACGCGGATCAGATACGCGGCCTCGGTGCCGAAGTCGCTCTCATCGAGGCTGGCGCCTTTTCGATACGCCTGCATGTTCAATTCGAGGCGGATCAGATCCCGGCCGTCGATGTACG
Source organism: Acidobacteriota bacterium (assembly GCA_046723495.1). GTDB lineage: Bacteria > Acidobacteriota > Thermoanaerobaculia > Gp7-AA8 > Gp7-AA8 > DATDFB01. The sequence goes on along the minus strand of JBKOUP010000497.1, from coordinate 3,179 downwards.
CGAGCGGCCCGTGCTTCTTGTCGAGGAGATCGGCGACGTGCTGCTCGAGCGTTCTGCCGGGCGCGTGCTCGACCTCGTCGATCCAGCGCCGGGCGACATCGGCGCACTGAAGCGGGCCGGAGACCGCCTTCGACGGCAGCGCCGGGAAGACCATGTTCAGCGTGACGGGCAGCCGCGACTTCTGCTTCCCGTCGCGGATCGAGTAGGAGAAACGATAGATCAGGCTCACTTCGCCGCAGCCGAGCTGCGCCCGCGTCAGGCCGACCGAGGGGTCTTTGATGAACTGGCGATCCATCCGATTGATGACGCCGACGAGCTCGACGCGGGAGCCCTCGTCGGTGAGAAAGCTTGGGCTGAGCTGCCCTTCCGTCGCATTCGCGGTCATGCGCACGTCGGTGAGGTCCGATTGCACGGTGGCGAGGATCTTCGCCGCCACCGGCAGGTTGAACGGATTCATCCCCGGTTCCGCGCCCTTCGGACTGCGCGCCTGCATCAGCCGGGCAAAGCCGAGCGGGCCGTTCTCCAACGCCATCAGCACGGCCGGATCGGCGATGAACGGTCCGTGAAGCGCAGCCGGAAGCGCGTGCGCATAGGCATCGGCCTTGGCGTCTTGCGCGACCGTGCCGTTCCCGACAGCCAGAGAGATCAGCAGCGCGATGGACAGACGTCGCATCGAGGCCTCCGCATTCGTGAAGATGATTGCGGGCCAGTGTAACGCCTTTTGATAGTCTTTCCCCGCCATGATCAACAAAGTCGTCGCTTCCGCGGAGGAAGCGGTCAAAGACATTTCCGACGGCGCGCTCCTCGTCGTCGGCGGTTTCGGGCTGTGCGGCATTCCGGAGAACCTCATCAACGCCCTCGTCGACAAAGGCGTCAAGGGACTGACCTGCGTCTCGAACAACGCCGGCGTCGACGACTGGGGCCTCGGCCTGCTGCTGCGGACCAAGCAGATCCGCAAGATGGTCTCCTCCTACGTCGGCGAGAACGCCGAGTTCGAGCGGCAGTTCCTGGCCGGCGAGCTCGAGGTCGAGTTCTGCCCGCAGGGGACGCTCGCGGAGCGGATGCGGGCGGGCGGGGCGGGCATCCCGGCCTTCTACACGCCGGCGGGGTTCGGCACGGTCGTCGCCGAGGGGAAAGAGACGCGCGAGTTCGGCGGGCGGAGCTACGTCATGGAGCGCGGCATCGTCGGCGACTTCTCCCTCGTCGCCGCCCAGAAAGCGGACCGCTACGGCAACCTCGTCTACCGCGAGAGCGCGCGCAACTTCAATCCGATGGCGGCCACGGCGGGGAAGATCTGCATCGCCGAGGTCGAGGAGCTCGTCGACGTCGGCGGTCTCGATCCCGACTGCGTCCACACGCCCGGCATCTTCGTCCACCGCGTCGTCGTGGCCAAGCGCGCCAAGCGCATCGAGCAGAGGACGGTGAGGAAATAGCGATGCCCCTGAACCGCGAACAGATCGTCCGCCGCGCCGCGCAGGAGCTGCGCGACGGCTACTACGTCAACCTCGGCATTGGCATGCCGACACTCGTGGCCAATTGCATCCCCGAGGGGATGGAGGTCATCCTGCAGTCGGAGAACGGCATCCTCGGCCTCGGACCGTTCCCGCGCGATGAGGACGTCGACGCCGATCTCATCAACGCCGGCAAGCAGACCGTGACCGTCATCCCGGGCGCGGCCTTCTTCTCGAGCGCCGACTCCTTCGGCATGATCCGCGGCGGCAAGATCGATCTCTCCATCCTCGGAGCGATGCAGGTCTCGGCCAAAGGCGACATTGCCAACTGGATGGTGCCGGGAGCGATGGTGAAGGGGATGGGCGGAGCGATGGATCTCGTGGCCTCAGCCAAACGGCTGATCGTGACGATGGAGCACGTCACGAAAAAAGGGGAGAAGAAGATCCTCGACCGCTGCAACCTGCCGCTCACCGGCGTGGCCTGCGTCGACCGCATCATCACCGACTACTGCGTGCTGGACGTGACGGAGAACGGGCTGAAGCTCGTCGAGCTCGCGCCGGGCGTGACGGCGGAGCAGGTGCAGTCGATGACCGAGCCGAAGCTGATCGTGGACGGAGAGCCGAAGACGATCGACGTGACGTGAGCATGCGCCGGGCCTGGATCGTCGCCGGGGCCGCCGCGCTGTTCGCGCTCGGCGCATTCCTGCACATCCCGTATTTCAACGGACCGTCGTGGTGGCCGTGGCGCTGGCTGCGCCGGCCCGACGCGCTGCTCATCGCCGCGCTCTTCGCGCTCTCGGCGGCGCCGGCGCTCGCCGCGCAGTTCGTGCGCCGGCGCGCCATCGCCGTGGCGTTGATCGCCGTCAGCGCCGTGGCGCTGCAGCTGACGGCGCTGTCGTGGTCGGGCCTGCCGGCGCTGCAGCGCCTCGATCTCCTCGTCAGGGACCCTTCCTTCAACAGTTACCACACGGCGGCGGTGCAGCTTCTCGACCTGGAGACGCGCGCGCCCGGCGTCCCCTGGATCGAGAAGTTCGATCAGCTCATCCGCTTTTTCCCGATGCATGCCCGCACCCATCCGCTGCTGCCGGTCCTGATCTATCGCGAGCTGCTGCGCCTGTTTGGCATCTGGACACCGGTGGCGGCGGGGGTGTTGATCGCGGTGCTGACGGTCGTCGCCATCGTCGCCGTCGATCTTGCGGTCCGCGATCTCGCCGGCGAGGAGACCGCGCTCATCGCCTGCACGCTGCTCGCGCTCATGCCATCGATGGCGATCTTCGTGGCCTGGTTCGACGTGACGTACCCGCTGTTCACGGCGTGCGTTCTGGCGCTCTGGCCGCGAGCGTTGCGCGGCTCGATCGGCGCGGCTGCGGCCTTCGGCATCACGGTCTTCGTGATGTCGATGATGGCGTATTCGCTTCTCGTCCTCGGCGCCTGTTGCGTCGTCCTGGCTGCGCTCGAGCTCCGGCGCACGCGGCAGGCGCGCCCGATGGTCGTCGCCGCAGCGGTGGCGCTGGCGGTGATCGCCGCCGCGTACGCGCTGCTGGAAGCGACGACCGGCTATCACGCCTTCGCCACGTTCCGCGCCGCGCTCGCGCAGCAGGCCCAGATCCTGCCGCGGCTGCACCGTCCGTATCCGCGGACGATTCCGTTCGATCTCCTCGACTTCGCCCTCGGCATGGCCTGGGCGCCGGTCATCGCTGCGCTGTTCTACGTCAGGCGCGCCACTCC
>JBKOUP010000423.1:0-8321 GCA_046723495.1 Acidobacteriota bacterium | reverse complement strand
GGGTCGAGACGTTTCGCCTCGCGCAGCACCGCAATAGAGCGCTCGAAGCGCGAGCCGGGGCGCACCACGTCGTACAGCCGCGGCACGGTCTCGACGTTGTGGTTGAAGTAGTCGGGCTTGGCCTCGACGACGGTGCGCACCGCCTCGGCGTTGCCGCGGAAGTCAGGCGTCAGCACCTCGACGACGGCGTCCGGCAGCGCCGCTCGCAGCTCGCGAATGGTCTCGGCGAACTGCGCCGCGCCGCCGTCGCGCAGATCGTCGCGCGTCACCGAGGTTACGACGACGTGGCGCAAGCCCATCCGCCGCGCCGTCTCCGCCACCGCGCGCGGCTCCTCGGCCGAGGGCGGCGCGTACGGCCGGCCGGTCGTCACGTTGCAGAAGCCGCAGGAGCGCGTGCAGATGTCGCCGAGGATCATGAACGTGGCCGTGCCGCGGGAGAAGCACTCGGTGCGGTTGGGGCAGGCGAGGGACTCGCAGACGGAGTGGAGGGAGCGCTGGCGGAGGAGGGACTTGACCTCGTGAAGAGATCGGAGATTCAGCTTCTTCTCGCGGATCCAGGATGGGAGGCGATTCATGGCGAATGCAGAATGCAGAAACATTCTGCATTCTGCATTCTGCATTAAAACAAAACGTGCCGCCCATCTCTGAGCGGCACGTCCAGTCGGAATGCAAGAATGCTAGTGCCCGGCCGGCAGCGCCAAGCTCTTGTCCAGGCTCTTCTGGATCAGCTTCTCCGCCTCAATCTCCGGAATGCCCTTCACGATCGCAACCTCGGAGACGAGCAGGTACTTGGCCCGGTCGTACATCTTCTTCTCGCGGAACGAGAGGCTCTTCCGCTTCTGCACTTCGTTGAGGTTCTTCAGCACTTCGGCCACATCCTCGAGGCGCCCGGTCTTCATCTTCTCGAGATTTTCCCGATAGCGGCCTTTCCAGTCGGTGTGGCTCTTCGGCCCCTTCTGCTCGAGGAGGCTGATGAGGCCCTTGATCTCTTTCGGTTGATACAGGCGGCGGAGACCGACGCGGTCTGTGTTCCGGATCGGCACCACCAGCCGCGAGTTGTTCGCCAGCAGCCGAAGGTGATAGTACGACTCGCCCGCGTCCATGATCGGCGACTCGCCGATCTGTTCGACGACGGTGACTCCGTGATTCGGATAAACGAGTTTTTCCCCGACCTTGAACCCTAATTTCATTGACGACAAGTGAGGCTCCTTTCGGAATCTTAAGGAACTGCCAAGAGGGAGCGGCATTCTACCCAACCGGCCGCGAACCGTCAAACTTGAGCGTCACAGACTCAGCGACGAAGACGTCTCAACAATTGATGCAGCCGGTCAAGTCCTTGGCGCCGCTCGGCTTCCGTCCCGGTGAGGAGATCCTCGATCGTCTGCAGCTCGGCGGCGATGTCCGGCGCCTCGGCGCGCGTCGCCGTCACCTCGACCGAGGCCGCAGCGGGCTTTCCGGACGGCTCCAGGTCCGCCGCGACCCGTTGGGCCATGGCCCGGATCGACGGGATGTCGCTCTTCTCCAGCGCGCGGAGGAGGGCCTTCTCGCTCGACACCGCGTCGGCGTACGGGCTGTCGGGATTGTCGAAGATCTTCGCCTCGAGCAGCGCCAGCTCGATGTTGCCGTAGCCGTCCGGATCGGCGTGGACGTAGACGCGCGCCGTGGCCTGCCGCCCGATCTGATCGAGGTCGACGTTGCGCGTCTGTCCCGGCTCGACGTAGGCGTTGACGTCGAGCGACTGGACCTTGCTCGACGCGCTCCCCTCGGGCATGTACTCGACTTCGATGCGCTCGACGAAGACGTGGCGGTTGTGCGCGAGCAGGAGCTTGCGCGCCGGCACGGTGATGACGAGGCGGTAGATCCACGGGCCGCGCAGCTCCAGGCGCGACGACTTCTTCGCGTCGTCGATGGAGTAGGACTGCTCGTGCCGGGCCGCCTCCATGCGGTCGTACGTCGCGTACGCATACGAGCCGTCGGAGCGCTTGCCGCGCAGCAGCTCGATGTCGTTCTCGACGATGCGCCGGAGCAGGTCGTTCGGCAGATCCTTCTTGCTGACCTCGGCCACGCGATCGACGACGTGCGCATCGAGGGCGATCTGCGCCGCCGGCACGTTCGTGGTGGCAGCGGCGGCGGCGAAGAGGATCGCGGCGATCATTAGCGCAGCTCCGGCAGGGCGCTCTTGCCCGGGCCGCGCAGCGGCAGGCCGAGGTAGTCGGCGATCGTGGCGCCGAGATCGGCGAAGGTGTCGCGCGTGCCGAGGACGCGGCGCGAGATCGACGGCCCGGCCACGAGGAGCGGCACGTACTCGCGCGTGTGGTCGGTGGAGATGTCGCACGGGTCGCAGCCGTGATCGGCGGTGATGAAGAGGAGGTCGTCGTCGCGCAGTTGCTTCAGCAGCTCGGCGAGCTCGCCGTCGAACGTCTCCAGCGCCTTGGCGTAGCCGGCGGCGTCGTTGCGGTGGCCGTACTTGGAGTCGAAGTCGACGAGGTTGGTGAAGATCATCGAGGCGTTGGACTCGCACACGAGGTCGATGGTCTTGCGCATGCCGTCGGAGTTCGACTCGGTGCGGATCTCCTCGTCGATGCCGACGCGGTCGAAGATGTCGGCGATCTTGCCGAGGCCGATGACGCGCTTGCCGGCGTTGTGGGCGCGCTCGACGACGGTCTCGCCGGTCGGCTTGACCGAGAAGTCCTTCCGGTTCGCGGTGCGCTTGAATTGCCCCTTGCCGGGGCCGACGAAGGGGCGGGCGATGATGCGCCCGACGTTGTGCTCGCCGCGCATGAGCTCCCGGGCGATCTCGCAGATGCGCCACAGCTCCTCGATGGGAATGACCTCTTCGTGCGCGGCGACCTGGAAGACGGAGTCGGCCGAGGTGTAGACGATCGGCTTGCCGGTGCGCATGTGCTCTTCGCCGAGCTCGTCGAGGATGACGGTGCCGGAGGCGGGCTTGTTGCCGAGGGTGCCGCGGCCGATGCGCCGCTCGTATTCGTCGATGACGTCGGCCGGGAAGCCATTCGGATAGGTGCGGAAAGGGTCGGCGACGACGAGGCCCATCATCTCCCAATGCCCGGTGATGGTGTCCTTGCCGGAGCTGACCTCGCGCATGCGCCCGTACGCGGACGACGGCGCATCGTTCGCGGCCGGCTGCGGCAGCGTGTGCAGGAGGCCGAGGCGCGTCAGCGTCGGCAGCGACGGATGATGGGCCTGGAGGATGTGGCCGAGGGTGTTGGAGCCCTCGTCGCCGAAGTCGGCCGCGTCGGGGAGCTCACCGACGCCGAGGGAATCGCAGACGATGACGATGGCGCGCTTCATGGGGGCCAGTATCCCATGTCACCCCGAGCGGCAGCGAGGGATCGCTCGGCATGTGTGGCGCGGACTTCAGTCCGCGCGGGCGGGATGAATCCCGCCCCACATTTGAAGCTCGAGATGCTTCGCCGTCGATGCGGCTCAGCATGACGGGTCACTGCTCTTCGAAATCGACGATCGTGTTCGCGTCGAGCTTCACGCGCATCTTCTTCGCCGGCTGCAGCGCGGACTGGAACGTCACCGTGATCACGGAGCCCGAGGTGCGCTCGTCGCAGGCCACCGGCATGGGGCGAACGGCCTTCATCGGCCCGAGCTGGTTGGCGATCATCTTTCCCTTCTCGTCGACCCATTCGATCGGCGGCGACTGGTGTTCGGCGATCGCCTTCGACAACGCCTCGGCCTCGGCGAAGGTCAGCTTCCCGGTGAGAAGGGTCATGACCTGGCGCGTTCCGCCTTCTGTGCGGCGCACGAATTTGTTGACGCAGGCAGCGTGAGCGATGGAGGGAACTAGGGCGAGAACGAGGAGAACCGAGAGAGGACGCACGCCCTCATTCTAATGCACTCCGGCCATGAGCCGCTTGATGATAGGGATGAGCACGGTGAGGATCAGCGTCACGACCGCCGCGGTGACGAAGGCGATGAAGAAGACCTCGGAGAAGCTGCGGTGCCCGACCAGGCCCGCCACCCAGCCGGCGACGTAGTTCCCCATCGCCGTGGCGAAGAACCAGACGCCCATCATGAAGCCGACGATGCGCGCCGGGGAGAGCTTCGTGACCATGCTCAGGCCGACCGGGCTGAGGCAGAGCTCGCCCATCGCCTGCAGGAAATAGAGGCCGATCAGCCACCACGGGTTGACGCGCTGCCCCGACGCCTCGAAGTACTTCGCCGCCGGGACGACGAGAAGGAACGAGAGGCTGAGAAAGAAAAGCCCGAGGGTGAACTTTGCCGGGCTGGAGGGCTCGCGGCGGCCAAGGGTGATCCAGATCCAGGCGAAGATCGGCGAGAAGATGATGATGAAGGCCGGTTCGACCGACTGGAACCAGCTCGACGGATAGGTGAAGTTCCAGATCGTCAGGCGCGTGGCCCGGTCGGCGAAGAGGGTGAGGCTCGATCCGGCCTGCTCGAAGCCGGCCCAGAAGATCAGCGCGAAGAGGGTGAGGATCGACGCGGCGGTGATGCGCCCCCACTCCTGCGCGGTGAAGCCCTTCGTCTCTGCCGGCAGCGCCTTCGTCGCTTCGATGGCCACGGTCGGCGCCGTCGGCATCTCTTCGACCGGCTTCAGGTACTTCTGTCCCATCACGTATTGAATGAGGCCGAAGACCATCCCGACGCCGGCGGCAGCAAAGCCGAAGTGCCAGTTGATCTTCTGTCCGAGCCAGCCGGTGACGAAGGGGGCGAAGAAGGCGCCGGTGTTGATGCCCATGTAGAAGATGGAGAATCCGGCGTCGCGGCGCGTGTCATCGCGCGTGTAAAGCGTGCCGACGATCGTGCTGACGTTTGGCTTGAGCAAACCGGTGCCGATGATGATCAGCAGGAGCCCTGAATAGAAGAATGGCAGGCCGGGCGCGGCCATCGTGAAGTGGCCGCAGGCGATGATGATCCCGCCGACGAGCACCGCGCGGCGATGGCCGATGAGACGGTCGGCGATGAAGCCGCCCGGAATCCCGGCGAGGTAGACGAACATCGTGTAAAGCGCATAGATGTGCGAGGCCCGCTCGACCGGGAAGCCGAGGCCGGGCTGCATCACCGAGCCGACCATGTAGAGCATCAGCAGCGCGCGCATGCCGTAGTAGCTGGCGCGCTCCCACATCTCCGTTCCGAACAGAATGAACAGCCCGACCGGATGGCCGAGCAGTTGCTTTTGTCCCTGCGCTTCCGTCATGTCGCGCGATTATGCTGCATTTCGCATGTTCGAAAACGACGTTCCGCTCGCGCCGCTGACCACCCTCGGCGTCGGCGGCCCGGCGAAGTTCTTCACGCGCGCCGAGTCGGTCGACGACGTCCGCGAGGCGCTGGCCTTCGCCGGGGCGCGGGCGTTGCCGGTGCTCGTCCTCGCCGGCGGCTCGAACGTGCTGATCCCCGATGAGGGCTTCGGCGGCGTCGTCGTCCACGTCGATCTGCGCGGGATCACGATCGAGAGCGAAGACGCGGAGTCGGTCATCGTCAACGTCGCCGCGGGAGAGCCGTGGGACGACTTCGTCGACTTCGCCGTCGCCAGCGGCTGGGCCGGCGTCGAGTGCCTCTCCGGCATCCCCGGCTCCGCCGGCGCGACGCCGATCCAGAACGTCGGCGCGTACGGGCAGGACGTCAGCGAGACGATCGTCCGCGTCGAGGTGCTCGAGCGCGCCGGCGGCCGCGTCGTCGATCTGACGAACGCGGAATGCGGCTTCGCCTACCGCTCGAGCATTTTCAAGGGCCAGGCGAAGGACCGCTACGTCGTGATCTCGGTGACGTTCCGCCTCCGCCCCGGCGGGCCGCCGGCGCTGCGCTATCCGGAGCTCCGCGCGGCCCTAGACGGCGTCGACGACCTCGGCGCGGTGCGCGAGACGGTCATCGCCATCCGCCGGCGCAAGGGGATGGTCCTCGATCCGCAAGATCCCGACACGCGCAGCGACGGCTCGTTCTTCACGAACCCGGTCGTGCCGCCGGAGCGCGCGCCGGAGGGGGCGCCGCAGTTCCCGAGCCCCGAGGGGGTGAAGCTCTCCGCGGCCTGGCTGATCGAGCAGGCCGGGTTCCACAAAGGATTCCGGTACGGCCGCGTCGGGATCTCCACGAAGCACACGCTGGCCATCGTGAACCGCGGCGGCGGCACGGCGGCCGAGGTGCGGGAGCTGGCGGCGATGATCCAGGCGGGCGTGCGGGCCAAGTTCGGCGTGGAGCTGCAGCCGGAGCCGGTGTTCGTGCGATCATGAGCCGATGAGACGATTTCTCAGTGCCCTCGTGCTCGCGCCGCTGGCCGGCGGCGCCACGGCCTTCCTGGTGGCGATGATCGCCGTGCTGATTGCCGAGCGCAACGTCGGCGACGCCGCGCACCTCGGCACGGTGTTGGGCTTCTGGGCGCTGCTGATCTGCCTGGCCTACGTGATCGTCATCGGCTCCGCGGCGTACGCATGGTCCCGGATGCGCGGGCGGCCGCTGTCGCTGGCGGCGGCGCTGATCACCGGCATCGTCGCCGGCGTCGTGCCGTTCGTGGTCATCGCCCTGCGGAAGGAGACGGCCTTCAGCATGGACGCGCTGCTCTTCCCGGGACTCGCGCTCATCTGCTCGCTGGCGACGGCGTGGACGTTCTGGCGCGTGGCCTTCGCCGGCGCGAATGCCTGACCCGTTCCTCGCCGCGGCCATCGAGGAGGCGGAGCGCGGCCTCGCCGAGGGCGGGATTCCGATCGGCTCGGTTCTCGTCCACGACGGCGCGATCCTCGGCCGCGGCCACAACCGCCGCGTGCAGCGCGGCAGCGCCGTGCTCCACGCCGAGATGGACGCCCTCGAGAACGCCGGCCGCCAGCCCGCCGCCGTGTATCGCGAATCGGTGCTCTACACGACGCTCTCGCCATGCGCGATGTGCAGCGGCGCAATTCTGCTCTACGGCATCCCCCGCGTGGTGGCCGGCGAGAACCGCACGTTCCTCGGCGAGGAGGAGCTGCTCCGCGCCCGCGGCGTGGTCGTGGAGGTCGTGCAGGACGAGCGGTGCATCGCGATGATGGAGGCGTTCATCCGGCAGCACCCGCAACTCTGGTACGAGGATATCGGAGTACAAAGGTGACAGGGAACAGGTGACAGGGAACAGGTGCTGTGACCTGTCGCCTGTTCCCTGTCGCCTGTTCCCTCGACCTCACGCACTCGCGGCCCTGGCACGAGGCACCTGCGCGATGAGCCGCTGCTGCGCGGCGACGGCCAGGTCCACCGTCGAAATCAGATCGTCCGCGATCTCGAACGGCGTGATGGCCAGCGCCGCCGGCACCACGCGGCGCACCAGGTCCGTCGCCGGCGTGATCACGATGACCACGCCGCCGCCGGCGCCGTAGCGCGCGTGCAGGCGGCGGACGAAGTGGATGGCCGCGAGCGTCGGCAGCTCCACGATGACGCCGTCGATGTGCGCCGAGCCGGCCAGGCGCTCTCCTTTGACGTCGTCGTCGACGCGGCTGACGAGATAGCCGGCGGAGGCCAGCAGCGCCCCGGCGCGGGAAGGGCCGTCAGTGCGCAGCAGCAGATGCGGTGCGAGATGCATCGGCGTCCTCCTTGATGCGGGCGGCGGCGAGAACCGCCCGGCGGTGATCGATCCACGACTGGATGCGGGCGATGATGTCGAGCGGCTCCTGCGACTTGGCCAGGAACCCGTCCGCCCCCAGCTCCTCGGCGCGCTTGGCCAGCTCGTGCGCGGCGCGGCCGGAGAAGAGGACCAGCGGCGCGTCCGTGCCGAGGCGCTCGCGGCCGATCTTGAAGACGGCCGCTCCGGGGAGCGCCGGCATGCTGAGGTCGATGAGGACGAGATCCGGTTTGACCTGGCGCATGACCAGCGGCAGGGTGATGATCGAGTCGTGCGTGGCGACCTCGATCCCTTCCTCGCGGAGCAGCTCGACGATGCCGGCGATCAGATCGGGCTCGTCGTCGACGATGAGGACCTTGCCGCTCATGCCCGCTCCTTGGCCCGCTCCACGAGCGCGGCCAGCGACGCCGGCTGCACGGGCTTGATGAGGTAGTCGTCGATCCCGTACTTCAGGCGCGCTTCGTTCTGGTAGCGGACGTTCTTGTAAATCGCCGTCATGATGGCGATGTAGGGGCGGTAGCCGCTGTCGATGCGGCGGACGAAGCGGGCGATCTCGAAGCCGTGCATCTCCGGCAGCAGGCCGTCGAGGAGGATGAGATCGGGCCGTTCCGTGCCGACGACGCGGATGGCCTCATAGCCGCTGCAGGCCATCAGCGGAACGATGCCGAGGGTGAAGAACTGGTCGAGCAGCCAGCCGCGGAGCTTCCGCTCGTCCTCGACGACGAGGACGGTCGGCGGCGGCGCGGCGGGA
>JBKOUP010000402.1:0-3374 GCA_046723495.1 Acidobacteriota bacterium | reverse complement strand
GACGGTTGAGCTCTTCCGCGCGGCGCGGATCCATCGAGTAATTTTCCGACCGGACGTTGATGATCTTGTATTCCCAGGTCTTCATCGTCCACCACCCTCCCGCGGTGCTGAGCTGATCAGCGAAGTCTAGCATTTTGTGCCCATTGAACGGCGCGGCCCGGAAAATCGGTGATGATGCCGTCGCAGCCGAGGGCGCGCAGCCGCTCCCATTCACCGGTGCGGTTCGGCGTCCAGGGGATGACCTTGATCGCCACGGCGTGCGCGGCTGCGACGAGCTCGGCGTCGACGAAGTGGTAGCGCGGGAAAAGCCACGTGGCGCCGAGGCCCTTCGCATACGCGGCGGCGTCAACGATGGCGCCTTCGATCGTCACGCCGAGGGGAAATGGCACGCCGCGCCGGTGCAGCTCGGCGATCATGCGATGGTCGAACGAAGCGACGACGATGTCCGGCCAGCGCGCGACGTGCTCGACGAGGATGTCCTCCCATTCCGAGCGCTTGACCTCGAGCACCATCGTGCAGCGGCCCGCAAACCGCGCCAGGGCGTCGAGCGGCTCGGCGTCGACCTCGGACGACGGGCGCGACTCGACCGGCTCGTCGCCGTAGTCGTCGTCGTGGAAGAGCACCGGCGTGCCGTCGGCGAGGAGGCGGAGGTCGGTCTCGAAGCCGTCGGCGCCGTCGCGCAACGCGGCCTCGAAGGAGGCCACGGTGTTCTCGCGCTCGGCGTAGGGGCTGCCGCGGTGGCCGAGGATGAGAAACTTCGATCTCATGCGATTCGTTTGGGTCCTGCTCTTCGCCGCGTGCTCGACGCAGCAAGCGTATCTCGACAGATACTTTCACACCTTCCCGACGCGGGCGACGATCGCGGGGCGGCACGACCTCGACCGCGAGCTGGAGCGCCTCGACGCCGCCGACCGCGCGTCGTGGCTGGCCTTCAACGAGCGGACGCGCGCGGCGCTGGCCGGGAGCACCGATCTCGACAGCGAGCTCCTTCGCCGCGCCATCGACCGGGAGATCTTCGCGCTCACGATCCTGCACGCGCCGGAGCGGAACCCGCTGTACTGGACCGCCATCGCGGCGAACGCGAACGGGCGCGCACGTCTGATCCCGCGGCTATTGAAGACCGCCGAGGAGACCCTGACCGCCGAAGCGTCGCCGGAGCTCTGCGCGATCGCGGCCGCGCAGGCGCGCGCCTCGGCGAAGCAGTTCCCCGAGGTCGCGGCGGAGCTGGAGCGCTTCGCCGCGTTTCTCGACACCCTGCGGACGAGAGCGCACGGCTCCTTCCGCCTCGGCGGCAACTACGCCGAGGCCCTGCGCCTGGCCACGGGCGAGCGCGATCCCGACGCGCTCCTGCTCCGCGCGGAGCGCGACCTCATCGCCAAACGCAAGGAGGCCGAGGCCTTCGTGCAGACGGTCTGGCCGGGCGTCGACCTGCGCACGGCCTTCGCCCGCGTCGAGGCCGACCATCACACCGACGCAGACGCCTGGGTCGCCTTCGCCGCGCGCCTCGTCGACGAGGCCGAGGCCTTCACGAAGTCGCACAACGTCGTCACGCTCCCCGAGCCGCGCACGCTCGTCGTTGCGCGCGCGCCGGCGCACTTTGTCGGCCAGAGCGTCGGCGCCGTCATTCCCGCCGGGCCGTATGACCCCGAGGCGCCGACGTTCTACTACATCCCCGTGCCGCCCGACGACGCCGCGCCCGCGCAGCGCGAGGCCTTCTTCCGCGACTTCAACGATCACTTCCTGCGCATGATCACCGCGCACGAGATCCTCCCCGGCCACTACGTGCAGCTGAAGTACGCGGCGCGCAATCCGCACAAGGTGCGCGCGGTCTTTCCGGACGACGTCTACGTCGAAGGGTGGGGAACGTTCTGCGAGCGGACGATGCTCGACCTCGGATGGGGCGGGCCGCTCGAGCGCATCGCGCATCTGAAGAAGCAGATGGAGAACATCGCCCGGACGATCGTCGACGTCCGCGTGCACACGAAGGGAATGACCCGCGACGAGGTCGTCCGCTTCGTCACCGAGGAGGCGCTGCAGGGGCCGCAGCTGGCGTCGAACATGTGGACGCGCTCCATGACGTCTGCACCGCAGATCACGTATTACTACCTCGGATACACGGCGGTGCGCGCGCTCTACGACGACGTGCGCGCGGCGCGCGGCGCGGCGTTCCGCCTGCGCGAATTCACGGACGAACTGATGAAGATCGGCCCCGTTCCGGTCGAGGAAGTACGGCGAATGATGCTACCCTTTGGCAAACCAATCCGGAGACAAGAAGATGCCGAAAAAAATCCTCCTCGCGGATGACAGCATCACCATCCAGAAAGTCGTCGAGCTGACGTTCTCGGACGGCGACTACGAGGTCTCGGCGGTCAACAACGGAGCGAAGGCCATCCAGAAGCTCGCGGAGTCGCGGCCCGACATCATCCTCTCCGACATCATCATGCCGGAGAAAAACGGCTACGAAGTCTGCGAGTTCGTGAAGTCGCACCCGGAGTACCGCAACATCCCCGTCGTCCTCCTCACCGGGACGTTCGAGCCGTTCGATCCCGACCGCGCCGACAAGGCCGGCTGCGACGCCGTGGTGACGAAGCCGTTCGAGTCGCAGAGCCTCATTCAAAAGGTGGAGGAGCTGATCTCCGCGGCCGCCAGCGCGCCGCCCGCCCCACCCGCCGCCGAGCCGGTGCCGGAGCCCGCCGCGTTCGCCGCCGACACGTCGCCGTGGGCCCAACCCGAGCCCGAGCCTGAGCCCCAGCCCGAGCCCGTGTTTCCCGCGCCCGAACCGTTCGCGCACGACACCGACATCTTCGCCGCGCCGGCCATGCCGGAGCCGCCGGCGACGGAGACGCCGTTCGACAGCGGCAGCTTCGGCGGCGAGACGCGCGCGTTCGAGACGATGTCGTTCGACGAGCTGCAGAAGATGCAGACGACGCCGGAGCCTCCTGCCGCAGCAGCAGAGCCGGAGCCGATGGCCGGCAACGAGACGCGCGCGTTCCCGCGCATGTCGTGGGAGGAGATGCAGCAGATGGCCGCGGCGTCCGCGCCGTCGCCGGAGCCTTCACCCGCGCCCGAGCCTTCGCCCGAGCCGTTCGCGGCCGAGCCGGAGGCCGACCGCAGCACGCACGCGTTCCCGCCGCTGCAGCTCGACGAGACGCCGGCGGAGCCGTTCGCGGCTCCCGAGCCATTCGCCGCCCCCGAGCCCCCGCCCCCGCCCGCCGCCGCGGAGCCGGCGCCGTGGGAGGAGACGCCCGCGTTCGGCGGCGAGACGCGCGCGTTCCCGCGCATGTCGTTCGAAGAGCTGCAGCAGATGGCCGCGGCTCCGGAGCCGGAGCCGGTCGCGCCACCCGAGCCGCCGCCCCCACCGCCCGCCCCCGAGC
>JBKOUP010000434.1:0-8337 GCA_046723495.1 Acidobacteriota bacterium | reverse complement strand
CTACTGGTTCCTCTTGAAGACCGACACCGGCCAGGCCATCCGCGCCACCGCGCAGGACCGCGAGGCCGCGCGGCTGATGGGGATCAACGTGCGGCGCATGTCCATCCTCGCCTTCGGCCTCGGCGCCGCGCTGGCCGGCATCGCCGGGTCGCTGATCTCGCCGACGTACTACATCTTTCCGCAGGTCGGTAGCGTCTTCACGCTGAAGGCGTTCGTCATCACCGTTCTCGGCGGGATGGGGAGCGTCGTCGGCGCGACCCTCGGCGGCGTCCTGATCGGCGTGGCCGAGTCGGTCGGCGGCGTCTACTTCGGCTCGGGCTGGAAGGAAGTGGTCGTCTTCGTCCTCTTCCTCCTCGTGCTGCTGTTCAAGCCGTCGGGACTCCTCGGGAAGTCGCGCACATGAAGTACGTCCGCGTCGCGTTCATCACGCTCCTCGCCGGCGTGCTCGTCGTCCTGCCGCTCTACGTCCAGAGCACGTACGCGCTGCACATGATGATCCTCATCTTCATCAACGTGCTCGTCGGCTCGAGCTGGAACATCCTGGGCGGCTACACCGGCCAGTACTCCGTCGGCCACGCCGCCTACTTCGGCATCGGCGCGTACACGACGATGATCCTCATGCAGTTCAAGCAGGTCGCGCCGTGGTGGGGCGTATGGGCGGGGTGCGGTATGGCCCTGGCGATCGCCATCGTCATCGGCTGGATCTGCTTCCGCCTGCGCGGGCCGTACTTCGTGCTGGCCTCGATCGCCGTCGCGGAGATCTTCCGCGTCTGCGCGCTGAACGTGAAGAATCTCACCAACGGCGCCGAGGGGATTCTCGTGACCGAGGTGCCGCCGCTGAAGTTCGGCCAAACGGTGATCACCGACTGGAGCACGAAGGTGCCGTTCTATTACACCGGCCTCGCGTTCGTGTTCGTGATCATCGTCGTCAGCGCGCTGGTCTACCGCTCGAAGCTGGGCTACTACTTCCAGGCCATCCGCGAGGACCAGGACGCCGCGCACTCCCTCGGCATCAATCCGACGCTGTACAAGAACACGGCCCTGGCGATCTCCGCGGTGTTCACCTCGCTGGCCGGCAGCCTGTACGGCGTCTACGTCGGCTTCATCGATCCCAGCACCGTGCTGCAGCTGGACCTCTCCGTGCAGATCGTGATGATCTGCATCATCGGCGGGATCGGCACGATCGCCGGCCCGGTCGTCGGGGCGGCGCTGCTCGTGCCGCTCTCCGAGGCCTTGCGCAGCAACGCCATCACCGACGCGCTCATCAAGGCCGGCGTCGTCAGCGAGGAGTCGAAGGTCGGCGCGTTCCTCAAGGAGAACCTCGCCCACGCGCACGTGCTGATCTACGGGATTCTCGTGGTGATCGTGATCCTCTTCATGCCCGAGGGCGTGATCGGATTTTTCCGCAAAGGAATCGGCCGGCGATGGCAGCGCTCCTAGAGATCCAGCACGTCAGCAAGTTCTTCGGCGGCCTGGCCGCGAACTCCGACGTCTCCTTCGACGTGAACGAAGGGGAGATCGTCGGACTGATCGGGCCGAACGGCGCGGGGAAGACGACGCTGTTCAACTGCATCGTCGGCTACTACCCGCCGTCGAAAGGAGAGGTGCTCTTCGACGGCCGGCGCATGAACGGCCTGCAGCCCGACAAAGTGTGCAAGCTCGGCATGGCCCGCACGTGGCAGAAGGTCCGGCCGCTGACGAACCTCTCCGTGCTCGACAACGTCGTCGTCGGCGCGCTGCGGCGCACCGGCTCCGTGCGCGAGGCGCGCGAGCACGCCCGCGAGCAACTGCACGTCGTCGGCCTCGACGGGAAGGAGACGCTCCTGGCCGGCGCGCTGCCGATCGGCGAGCGGAAGAAGCTCGAAGTCGCGCGCGTCCTGGCCACGCGTCCGAAGATGCTCCTGCTCGACGAGGTCATGGGCGGTCTCAATCCCGCGGAGTCGGAAGAGATCATCCAGCTCATCCTGGAGATCCGCCGCCAGGGGATCACGCAGATGGTCATCGAGCACGACATGAAGGCGATCATGCGCCTGTCCGACCGCATCGTCGTGCTCAACTCCGGCGAGAAGCTTGCCGAGGGGACGCCGAAGGAGATCGTCGAGAACCCGCACGTCGTCGAGGCCTACCTCGGAGCGGAAGAATGACCGCGCTGCTCTCCATCGACAAGCTCGAGTTCGCCTACGGCGATCTGCAGGTGCTGTGGGGGATCGACATCCACGTCGACGAGGGGGAGATCGTCACGCTCGTCGGCGCGAACGGGGCGGGGAAGTCGACGACGCTGAAGAACGTGTCGCGCCTGGTGCAGTGGAAGAGCGGCTCGATCACGTTCCAGGGCCAGGACCTCTCCCGGCTCGAGCCGCACGAGGTCGTCGGCCGCGGCATCATTCAGGTGCCGGAGGCGCGGCGGATCTTCCCGGAGATGACGGTGATGGAGAACCTGCGCATGGGCTCGTTCCTCAAAGCCGCGCGCGGCGACCGCGAGAAAAATCTGGAGCGGGCCTTCTCGCTCTTTCCGCGCCTGAAGGAGCGCGAGAAGCAGCTCGGCGGCACGCTCTCCGGCGGCGAGCAGCAGATGCTGGCCATCGCCCGCGGACTGATGGCGAATCCGCGCCTGCTGCTGCTCGACGAGCCGTCGCTCGGGCTCTCGCCGCTGCTGGTGAAGAACATCTTCGACATCATCACGGAGATCAACCGCGCCGGCGTGACGATCCTCCTCGTCGAGCAGAACGTCTACCAGTCGCTGCGCATCGCCCACCGCGCCTATGTTCTGGAGACCGGGCGGGTGGTGTTGTCGGGCACAGGCCACGCCTTGCTCGAAGACGATCATGTGAAGAAGGCCTACCTGGGGATGTGACGATGAAGAACAGAGTCAGCGACTGGATGACGCAGAGTCCGATCACGATCGACGACCACGCCTCGATCATCGAGGCCGTGCACCTGATGAAGGAGAAGAACGTCCGCCGCCTCCCGGTGATGCACAAGGGGAGGCTGGCCGGCATCGTCACGGACCGGATGCTGAAGGACTACTCGCCCGGCAAGGCCACGACGCTCGACACGTGGGAAGTGCACTACCTGCTGTCGAAGACGCCGGTGACGGAAGCGATGAATCCCAACCCGCACACGGTGCGTCCCGACGCCATGCTCACCGACGCGGCGATGATGATCCGCGAGCACCGCCTGTACGGCCTGTGCGTGGTGAACGATGCGGGTGATCTGGTCGGCATTCTGACGATCGCGGACCTGATCGAGGCGCTGTTCTATCTCAGCGCGGTGGCGACCTCGGCGCCGCCGCCGCGGGTGTGAGCGAGCGCGTCTCCGTTAGGCCGGCGCTGCTTCGGCTGCCGGGGGCAAGCGCTGATTCTTCCGCTGCTTCGCGATCGTATTCCTCACGTCGGCGGGAAGCGGCGGCGCTTCGATCCTTGCCAGGTACGCCTGCATCTCCGGCTCGGCTTTTCTGGCGAGGAACTCGATGACGTTTCGCGGACGATAGAGCTCGACGATCGCGTGACTGTCGGCTTTGTCGAATTTGTCGGGGGGAAGCGCCATTCGCTCGAAGATGCTCTTGTCGAGCTCCGCGTCATCGGGGATGGGGCGATGCCCGTCACGCTGGCGCAGACGGTCGAGGATCCGGTAGCCGACGGTCGATGAGTTGTAGAGACTGCCATCCGGGTGCGGCTCGAAATGCTTGAGGAAATCGTCATTGAGATCAAGCCCCTCGTCCTTCGCGCCCAGGAGCATCCATTGGAGTGCGATGTTCGCCAGCCCGTCGCGCCCGTAACCGCCGCCGATGTTCGAATGGACGCCGACGAACCACCGCTGCTCCATCTTCTGCTCCGCGAGGCAGCCTTGCCAAACCTCCGGACGGAAGTCCCATCGGTGCTCGTCGACACCGAGAGCCTGCCGCGCCCGGGTCACGCACTTCGCGGGAGTCTTGCCGGTGAAGAAGCCGCGGCCATCGACAGCCGTGGTCGCGCCGGTGGCTCGCAGCCGCGATCCGATCGCCAGCACCGTCTCCCACACGCCGAGGTACTTCACGCCGACCTTGCGAAACTTGCCGGCGTCGAGCAGCGGGTGTTTATGCCGTTTGAGGTCATCGTTGATGTTCGCGATCGCATCGTCCCGGAGGGTCTTTCCCTTTCCGTCGACATACGCACGGAAAAGGAGGGGAAGGAAATAGGCGTCGTCTTTCGGCGGCAAGCCGCCGTTCCAGTCGAGGAACTCCGTTACCGCGCGGGCCTCCGCGGCGCCGCGGCTGAAGCCGAAGACGAAGACCTCGTCGAGCGGCTCGAAGTTGATGGCGAGGAAGTGGAGCGCGTCCTCAACGTTTCCCTCGAACCCTGCCGCCCATGCACCGCCGAGGATGCGGTCGAAGTGATACAGCAACTTGTTTGCGGTGCCGGCATACTCGGCGAGCGCGCCTACGCCGATGTCGTAGTAACAGATTTGCGCGACGTCGTCGGCGGCGAACGGCTTCACCGCCCGGCACGTCTTGAGCGTGTTCGTCGGCTTGAGAACCTGATGCTCGCCGTGCGAGTCCTTCCGCATGTGCTCGGAGAACGAACTGTTCCAGGTGCCGTCGAGGCAAACAACGAGGCGTCGAGTCATGAGTCCCCCTCTGTTTGTAGGAGTGACCCGACGCGCGAATTCCCCACCCACGCCTACAAGTATGACGCCGCCTCCGGCATCGCTGTAGGCGCTCGAATTGCGGCCCGCGCAGTCATCGGATTTTGATCCAGCCGAACGCCTGCCGGCGTCGGTCGGCATTCTGACGATCGCCGACCTGATCGAGGCGCTGTTGTATCTCAGCGCGGTGGCGACCTCGGCGCCGTAGCCGCGGGCGTGATCACTCCACCGCCGCCACCATGTACTGCTCCAGCTTCCCGTCCGGCATGGCAAACGTCCACGCCCGCAGGGTCTTGTTCGCGAACTTCACCCGATAGCGGCGCAGGGTCATGCCGCCGCGCAGCGACTGCGACACCTGCGTGAATTCCTGCGGCGTGCCGAGCGGGCCGAGGCTGGAGGCGAAGTCCGCGAGCGCCTGCTCCGAGAAGTAGGCGTTCGCGTTCGCGGTGAAGAGGGCCCGGTCGATCTTGCCGTGCTGCAATCCTTCGAAGATCGTGCGCGCCTGGGCCGTGGCCGCGCCGGTCGTCGGATCGGTCGAGGCGAAGAGGAGCTGGGCGATCTTCGTGGCGATCTGCTCCGACGCGCTCGTGGCATCGAGGTTTGTCAGCACCACGACGGCGGTGCGCTGATCGGGATAGACCGCATTTTGTGCAGTGAAGCCGGAGACCTCGCCGCCGTGCGAGACGAGGCGGCGACCGTCGGCCATCTCCACGTGCACGCCGAGGCCGTAGTGCGCGCCGGTGCCGCCGGCCAGCAGCGTCTCGCGCTCCAGCTCGCGGTACGATGCCGGCTTCAGCACGCTCTCGTTGATCAGGGAGATGTCCCACTTCGCCAGGTCCTGCGCCGTCATGGCCAGCTCGCCCGCGGCGAACATCCACCCTTTGCCTTCCTTCGGGGCCGGGCGCAGCGGCCCGAGCGCGTAACGCAGGTAGCGCTCCGGATCGGCGGCCGGCAGCGCGACGGCGTCGGTGTCGTAGACGCTGGTCATCTGCAGCGGCGTGAAGACGCGCTGGCGGAGGAAGTCGATCAGCGGCATGCCGGCCGCGCGCTCGACGATCATCCCGGCGATGACGTAGTTCGTGTTGCTGTACTGCCACTTCGTTCCCGGCTCGAAGTCGAGCGGCTTCTTCGCCCACCCGTCGGCGATCTGCTGCGCCGTCGCCGGCTGAAGCATCCCCGGCATCACGTAGTCCTGCGGCCAAAAGTCCTGATAGCCGGAGGTCATGGAAAGGAGCTCGCGAATGGAGACGTCCTTGGCGCGCGTCAGCTCCGGCAGCCAGCGCACGACGCGGTCGTCGAGCGACAGCTTCCCCTCCTCGGCCAGCATCAGGATTGCCGACGCCGTGAACTGCTTGCTGATCGAGCCGATGCTGTAGCGCATCGACGGCGTCGCCGGCGTCTTCGGATCGAGCTTGGCGAAGCCGTAGGCGTTGGCGTAGGCGAGCTTGCCGTCGCGCACGACGGCGACCGAGGCGCTCGGCGCGCCGGTCTTGGCGAGAATCTCGTTCACGGCCTTGTCGACGCTGGCCGGCAGCGTGTCTTGTGCGAAGAGGGGAGTGGCGAGGAGGAGGAGCGGAAGAAGCTTGCGCATGGCGGGGGATTGTAAAATGGCGGCGATTGGTCCGCGTTCCCCTGGTCCTCATCCTGCTGCTCTCCACTGCCGCCGCCGCGGCGCCGCGGCCCGTTCCGGAATCGAAAGCGGTCGGCAGGAGCTCCTACGCGGGCGGCTTTCTCCGCGCCGGATCGTTCCTCTACTTCCTCGCCTCGGATGAGGTGCACGGCCGGCAGCTCTGGCGCACGGACGGGACCGAAAGCGGCACCGTGCGGGCCAGCGACTTCCCCACCGACATCCGGTTGACCGGAGGAATCGTCGGCACGATCGCCGGCGACGTCGTCTTCTTCAGAGCGGACGACTCATTGTGGCGCAGCCACGGCACGACGACGATCAAGCTCGGCACGATCACGGACCTGAGCCTCTCCGCCGGCGGCTCCGCCGCGGTTGCCGACGACGTGCGCGCCTTCGTCCTCACAAAGAAGTCGTATGACAGTCCCGTCAACATCTGGACCGCCGACGGCCTGCCCGGCGGTCTGCGCCTCACCGGCAGCTTCCCGGCGAACCTCGACCGCTATCCGCTCGCCGCCGGCGGCAAGCTCTATTTCGCCGGCAAGGACGATGCGGTCGGCGAGCAGCTTTGGGTCAGCGACGGCACGCCACTCGGCACGCACATGGTTCGCCGGTCGATCGAGTGCCCCGGCGACTTCTGCAACGGCATCGTGCCGCGCGCGTTCTTCCGCATCGGGACGTCGGCGTACTTCATCACGGCCGGCGCGCTGTGGCGCACGGACGGCACCGCGGAAGGAACGGTGCAGCTCCGGACGTTCGATCAGCCTCCATTCCTCCTCGGCTCTTCCGCGACGGCCGCGTATCTGCGCGTCGGCGACGCGGTGTGGCGCAGCGACGGCACCGCCGCGGGCACGCGGCAGGTGGGGACCGTCGACGGCACGATCTACGCGTGGGTCCTCGACGACGGCCGCCTCCTCTACAGCAAGCCGGCGGACGGCGGCTACGACCTCTGGACGATCGACCGCAAGATCGCCACGATTCCGGGCGACGCCAGCCGGTTCGCGTTCGTCGGCGCAATCGGGAATCGCGTCCTCCTCGCCGGCGGCACGCGCGAGACGGGCATCGAGCTCTGGTTTGCGGACCTCGACAGCGGCGCGGCCGGATTGGTCAAGGACATCGATCCGCGCGTCGAGTTCGACAACGTCTACTCCGGCGGCCCATTTCCCGGCGCATCCATCGGCGACAAGATCGTCTTCACCGCGAGCAGCCTCGCCGGCCGCGAGCCGTGGGTCAGCGACGGCACCGCGGCGGGGACGAAGCTCCTCGCCAACATCATGGCCGATCCCCCCTCGGGTGCCGTCACCGGCACCGTGCGCGACGCCGCCGGCACGCCGGTTTCCGGCGCGGTGGTCTATCTGTGCGAGCAACAGTGCGAGGACACCGCCGTCACGAATGCCGATGGCCGCTATCGCTTCGACGGGATCATCCCCGGCACCTACACGGCCATCGCCTGGACGTTCTTCGACCTGGCGCAGGATCGCCAGATCAACGTCGCCGCCGGCGCGGAGACGGCCGGCGTCGACTTCACGCTCGTGCGCGGCGGCTGGATCAGCGGCATCGTGCGCCGCGCCGCGACGGGCGAGCCGCTGGCGGAGGTGTCGATCGACGTGCGCGACAGCAGCGGTCAAAACGCCGGTCACACGTACACGGATCACGACGGCCGCTATCGCACGAGCGGCCTTCCGACCGGTACGTACATCGTCGAGGCCCATGCCGGCTCCAGCAGCGATCCGCGCCCGGTCGATCAGCTCTACCGAGGAAAGGACTGCCCTCTCGTCGATTGCGATTGGGCCAGCGGCACGCTCGTGGCCGTTGCGCTGGGGCAGGAGACGCCGGCGATCGACTTCGCGCTGCGCGAGTACGGCACGATCTCCGGCACGCTGCGCGACGCCTCGGACAATGCGCCGGTCGAGAACGTCAGCGTGCATTTCTATCGCGCCGACGATCCGTCGACGGAGATCGGAACGTCGTCGACCGACGCGAACGGCGTCTACAACTCCGGCCATTTCTTCCCTGGCTCGTATCTCGTGAAGTTCGAAGGGGGCAGCGGCTACGACGCCGTCGCCTATCCGACGGCGATCACCCTCGGC
>JBKOUP010000084.1:0-19198 GCA_046723495.1 Acidobacteriota bacterium | reverse complement strand
GTTCCACGTGGAACAGGTATGAACTTCGACATCATCGTCATCGGCGGCGGTCACGCCGGCGCGGAAGCGGCGCGGGTTTGCGCCCGCGGCGGCGCCCGTGTGGCCATGGTGACGATGCTGCGCGACGCCATCGGCCGCATGTCGTGCAATCCCGCCATCGGTGGCCTGGCCAAAGGAAATCTGGTCAAGGAAATCGACGCCCTGGGCGGATTGATGGGGGAGGCCACCGACCGCGCCGGCATCCAGTTCAAAGTCCTCAACCGCTCGAAAGGGCCTGCCGTGCAGGGGCCGCGCGCGCAGTGCGACCGCGACCTCTACGCCAAGGCGGTGCAGGACATCCTCGCCGCCGAGTCGAATCTGACCATCGTTGAGGGCTCGGTTGCCGCGCTGCGCGACGGCGCGGTGATTCTGAAGGACGGCACGCGCCTCACCGCGCGTGCCATCGTCATCACCACCGGCACCTTCCTCCGCGCGCTCATGCACTCCGGCGAGACGAAGACCGTCGGCGGACGCTTCGGCGAGCCGGCGGCCGAGACGCTCTCCGACTCGCTCGCCGCGCTCGGCCTCGAGCTCGGTCGCCTCAAGACCGGGACGCCGCCGCGCGTGGCCAAGGACTCGGTCGATTTCTCCAGGTTGGAAGAGGCGCCCGGCGACGCGACGCCGCGGCCTTTCTCGATCCTCACCGATCGCCTCCAGCTGCCGCAGGTGCTCTGCCATCTGACTTACACCGCGGCGCCTGCGCATGAGCTGATCCGCGCGAATCTGCACCGCGCGCCGATGTACTCCGGCCAGATCAAGGCCACCGGGCCGCGCTATTGCCCATCCATTGAAGATAAGGTGGTGAGATTCGCCGAGAAGGAGCGCCACCAGGTCTTCGTCGAGCCCGAGGGCCTCGACCATCCGTGGCTCTACATGAACGGCATCTCGACGTCGCTGCCGGCCGACGTCCAGGACGCCGTCGTCCGTTCGCTCCGCGGCTTCGAAAACGCCACGATCGCCCGCTACGGCTACGCCGTCGAGTACGACTTCGTCAATCCGGAGCAGCTCGAGCCGACGCTGCAGGTCCGCGGCGTCGAGGGTCTGTTCCTCGCCGGCCAAATCAACGGCACCTCAGGCTACGAAGAGGCCGGCGCGCAGGGACTGCTGGCCGGCATCAACGCGCTGCAGTACGTCCGCGGCGGCGAGCCGGTCATCCTGCGCCGCGACGAGGCGTACGCCGGCGTCATGATCGACGACCTCGTCACGCTCGGCACGGAGGAGCCGTACCGCATGTTCACCTCGCGCGCGGAGCACCGCCTCCTCCTCGGCTGCGACTCCGTGTACGAGCGCCTCTCGCCGATCGCCGCGCGCCTCGGCATTCTCGACGACGAGCGCAAGCGCCGCGTCGACGCGCGCGTAACGCGCATGGCCCGCGCGCACGAGGCCGCGCACGCGACCGTGCTCAAGCCCGAGCACAAGAGCGTTGCGCAGCTCCTGCGCCGTCCCGACTTCGACCTCGACCGCGTCGACGCCTTCCGCGACCTGACGGAAGAAGAGCGCGACGGCGTCGTCAACGAGCTCCGCTACGCCGGCTACATCGAGCGCCAGCAGCGCGAGGCCGAGCACGCCCGCAACGACGAGGAGCTGCCAATCCCCGGGACGATGTCGTACAGGCTGCCCGGCCTGTCGCGGGAGATGACGGAGAAGTTGTCATTCGTGCGCCCGGTGTCGATCGGGCAGGCGAGCAGGATTCCGGGGGTGACGCCGGCGGCGATTGCGATTCTGCGGATGCACGTTCGCCGGGGAACGGCGCGCGCGCAGCGCGCTTGAATAGCGAATAGCGAATTCAGAATGAAGAATGAGGACGAATTCTCAATTCTCAATTCTAAATTCGCTATTCGCTATTCTCTGGACGCCTACAAGCGCGAGCTCCTGAAATGGAACGAGCGCATCAATCTCATCGGCCCTGAGGCTCGCGCCAACCTCGACGCCCACATCGCCGAGGCCCTCGCCGCCGCGCAGATCCTCCAGCCGCAACGCAACGTCCTCGACTTCGGCTCCGGCGGCGGCCTTCCCGCCATCCCCATGGCCATCGCCGCTCCCGAAGCCAAGTTCTGGCTCATCGAAGCCGACCAGAAAAAGTGGGCCTTCCTCAAGCACGTCGTGCGCGAGTGTGGATTGAGCGCCGTCGTAGTCGGTGATAGATTGTCGCGCGCTCTGGAGCGGTTTCCCTCCGACCTCCGGTTTTCCCTCGTCACCTCGCGCGCCGTGGGCGATCCGGAGGAATGGGTGCCGCCGCTGCGGGAGTGGCTGGAGCCGGGCGGGCGCGTGGCACTCTTCCAGGGCACGGACGACGTTCCTGCGATTGACGGCCTCGGATCGAGCGAGATCCACCGCCTGCCGCGCGGCGCGTCGAACTTCCTCGTCGTACTGACGTTCCACGTGAAACAATGACCAAGATCGTCGCGCTCGCGAACCAGAAGGGCGGCGTCGGCAAGACGACGACCGCCATCAACCTCGGCGCCTCCGTGGCCGCCTGCGAGCGCAAGGTCCTCATCGTCGACCTCGACCCCCAGGCCAACGCCACCTCCGGCGTCGGCCTCTCCAAGGAGGACGAGGCCTCGATGTATCCCGTCCTCGTCGACGGCGCACCGCTGCGTGACATCGTCCGCCCCACGGAGCTCCCGACGCTCAGCATTGCCCCCTCGTCGGTCGACCTCGTCGGCGCCGAGATCGAGCTCCGCGAGGCCATCGGCCGCGAGTTCCACCTCCGCAAAGCGCTGGCCGACGTCCGCAACG
Source organism: Acidobacteriota bacterium (assembly GCA_046723495.1). Lineage (GTDB taxonomy): Bacteria > Acidobacteriota > Thermoanaerobaculia > Gp7-AA8 > Gp7-AA8 > DATDFB01. Next base: position 16,420 of record JBKOUP010000084.1, on the reverse strand, counting down.
ACTACGACTACATCCTCATCGACTCCCCGCCGTCCCTCGGCCTGCTGACGATCAACGCCCTGACGGCCGCCGACTCCGTGCTCGTGCCGATGCAATGCGAGTACTTCGCCCTCGAGGGGGTCTCGCAGCTCTTGGCCACGATCGAGCGCGTCCGCGACGCCGTGAACCCCGCGCTGGAGATCGAAGGCATCTGCCTGACTATGTACGACGAGCGGATGAATCTCTCGAGACAGGTGGCCGAGGAGGTGCGGTCGCATTTCGGGGAGAAGGTCTACAAGACCGTGATCCCGCGGAACGTCCGCCTCGGCGAGGCCCCGAGCTTCGGGAAACCGATTATCCTGTACGACATTCGCTCGCGCGGCAGCGAGGCGTACCTCAACCTTGCGCGGGAGTTCATCCAGCGGGCGGAGAACGTGATCGGATGAATCAGAAGAAGGTCCTCGGCCGCGGCCTCGGCGCGCTCATCCCGCAGCGCGAGCACGCCGCCGCGCCCTCCGGCCTGGCCGAGATCCCCCTCACGCAGATCTCGCCGAACCCGTACCAGCCGCGCCGCTCGTTCAACGAGGCCTCGATCGAGGAGCTGGCCCGCAGCGTGCGGGAGCACGGCATCGTCCAGCCGCTCGTGGTCACGCGCGCCGGCGAGAACCGCTACAAGCTCATCGCCGGCGAGCGGCGCTTTCGTGCCGCCCAAAAGGCAGGGCTGTCGAGCGTGCCGGCCGTCATTAAGGAAATCGCGCAGGAAGGGGATGCGCTCCAAATCGCCCTGATCGAGAACATCCAGCGCGAGGACCTCAACCCGATGGAAGAGGCCATGGCCTACCACCAGCTCCACGAGGAGTTCGGCCTGACGCAGGAGGAGATCTCCCGCCGCGTCGGCAAGGAGCGCTCGACGGTGGCGAATTTCCTCCGCCTGATCAAGCTCCCGGAGCCGGTGAAGAAGCTCCTCGCCTCCGGCCAGCTGTCGATGGGCCACGCCCGTGCCCTCCTGGCCATCGACTCGGCGAAAAAACAGGAGCAGCTCGCCGAGCGCGTGGTCAAGCGCAACCTGAACGTTCGCCAGACGGAGACGCTGGCCGCGCCGAAGGGGGAGAAGAAGCCGGAGAAGGAGAAGGACGTGTTCACGCGCGACGCGGAGGAGAAGCTGCAACGGACGTTGCGGACGAAGGTGGAGATTGATCGGCGGCGGCGAGGGGGCGTGATCCACATTCGGTTTGGGAGCGAAGAAGAGCTGATTCGGGTCGTTGATGATTTAATGGGGAGGCGGCGGTAGGCCACGGAATTGCGAAGATCCGAATACCGAATTGAGAATTGAGAAAACCGGAGTGCGCTGGCCACCGGCTCTCGAATTCTCAATTCTGAATTCGCAATTCGAACCTTCGCAATTCTGCGTGCCACGGAGCGCTCATGAACAAGAAATCCGGTGAGTTGAACGGCTTCCTCGACCGCGGCTCGTCCTTCAAGGGCGAGCTGGAGTTCGAGGACACGATGCGCATCGACGGGAAGTTCAACGGCAAGATCGTTTCGAAGAATGAGCTCATCGTCGGCGAGACCGCCCAGATCGACGGCGACCTCCACATCGGCCGCATCGCCATCAGCGGCACCGTCGTCGGCCGGATCACCGCCGAGCAGCGCGTGGAGATCCACCGCAACGGCCGCGTCTACTGCGACGTGCAGACGCCCGCGCTGATCATCGAGGAGGGGGCGATCTTCCAGGGCAACTGCGTCATGGAGGACAAGAAGGTCGCCAACATCGCCGCCAAGGCATGAGCGCGCGGAAAGAGATGCGGGCTTCGTGGCCACGGAATTGCGAAGATCCGAATTCCGAATTCAGAATTGAAAAAACGAGGAGCAATTCTGCCAACGGACTCCCGTTTTCTCATTTCTCAATTCGGAATTCGAATCTTCGCAATTCCGTGGCCTACCTCACTTTCCTTCTTCTTCTTTTCCTCGCCGCGCCCCTATCTGCGCTCACCATTGATGATGCCCTCTCCGCGCCGTTCTGCTACGAGCTGCGCGCGGCGAAGAACCGCATCGCCTGGATCTGCGACGACCGCGGCGCGCGCAACGTCTGGAGCGCCGTGGGGCCGAAGTTCGAGGCGCAGCAGCTGACGAAGTTCTCCGGCGACGACGGCGTCGACTTCGGCGAGCTGACGATCTCCGACGACGGCGAATGGATCGCCCTCACGCGCGGCGGCGACCTCGAGACCGCCGGCGAGAATCCCAACCCCGCCGGCGCCGCGCAGACGCCGCCGCAGGAGGTGTGGACGATCGCCCTGCGCGACGGCGCCGTGCGCAAGATCGCCGAGGGAAGCGGGCCGCAGATCTCCGGAACGCGAGTCGCCTTCACGGCCAAGAAGCAGCTGATGCTCGCGCCGCTCGACGGCAGCGCCAAGCCGGAGGCGCTCATCGCTGCCAGCGGCACGCGCCGCGGCCTGCGCTGGTCGCCGGACGGGACGAAGATCGCCTTCGTCGCGCCGCGCCGCGAGCACGGCTTCGTCGGCGTCGTCGACGTGGCCACGAAACAGGTCCGCTATCTCGACCCCGGCGTTGACCGCGACGCCGCGCCGCTCTGGTCGGCCGACTCGAAGCAGGTCGCATTCATCCGCATCCCGTCGCGCGCCGAGGTCCTCGCGTTTGCGCCGGTGCGCAGCGCGCATCCGTGGTCGATCCGCATCGCCGACGCGACGACCGGGAAAGGTCGCGAGCTCTGGCGCGCCGACGAGGGCCGCGGCTCCGCCTTCCGTGGCACCGACTCCGAGGATGCGCTGCACTGGCTGAACGGGCGCATCGTCTTTCCGTGGGAGAAGGACGGGTGGACGCATCTCTACTCGATCGCCACCACCGGCGGCGCGCCGAAGCTCCTCACGCCCGGCGCGTTCGAAGTCGAGAACGTCTCCGGCGACGGCCGATCGATCGTCTGGTCATCCAACGAAGGCGACATCGATCGCCGCCACGTATGGCGCGATGGCCGGGCCGTCACGAGCGGGAAGTCGATCGAGTGGAATCCCGTCATCGCCGGCGACACCGTCGCGTTCTTCCAATCGACGGCGACGCATCCGGGAGTGCCGACGGTCAACGGCCGGGCGATCATGCCGGTCCGCAACTTCGACTTCGTCGAGCCGCAGCAGGTCATCTTCCCTGCCTCCGACGGCCTTCCCATTCACGGCCAGCTCTTCCTCCCGCGCGGCGGCGCCGCGAAGCATCCCGCCGTCGTCTTCTTCCACGGCGGTTCGCGCCGGCAGATGCTCCTCGGCTGGCACTACATGGGCTACTACGCCAACGCGTACGCCATGAACCAGGTCCTGGCCAGCCGCGGCTACGTCGTCCTCTCCGTCAACTACCGCAGCGGCATCGGCTACGGCATGGAGTTCCGCGAGGCCGCCGGCTACGGCACGCGCGGCGCCAGCGAAGTCAACGACGTCACCGGCGCGGCGCTCTACCTGCGCTCGCGGCCCGACGTCGATCCGAAGCGCATCGGCGCCTGGGGCGGCTCATACGGCGGCTACCTCACCGCCTTCGCGTTGGCGAAGTCGTCCGACCTCTACGCGGCCGGCGTCGACATCCACGGCGTCCACGACTGGAACTCCGAGATCAAAGTGTGGGTGCAGGAGTACGACCCGTCGAAGAACGAAGCGATGGCGCGACTGGCGTGGCAGTCGTCGCCGCTCGCCTACGTCGACACCTGGCGCTCGCCGGCGCTGCTCATTCAGGGCGACGACGACCGCAACGTCGCCTTCACCGAGACGATCCATCTGGCCGAGGAGCTGCGGAAGCGCAACGTCGACGTCGAGCTGCTGGTGCTCCCCGACGAGGTGCACGACTTCCTGCTGCACCGCAGCTGGATCGCGGCCTACGAGGCGGCGGCGGACTTCTTCGACCGCAAGCTCACCAGCCGCGCATCCGGGCAATGAGCACGATGGCCTCGGGGATCGTGTACTGATCCTCCGGTCCGAGCTCGTCCTCCCACTGCAGGTCCCACGCGGCCGCTTCCTTCTCGCTCTGCGACGCGGCCGTGAAATTGAGCTCGCAGACGTCGCCGAGGTAGCGATCGCCGTTGCGGAGCGGGAGGCCGAACGTCCGGCAGACTAGGGGGCGGTGCTCGTAGAGCATGCAGGCGCCGAAGTCGTCGAGGCTCGGGCACGGTGTCTCGGCCGTGCGCGAGAAGAATTTCTCCTTCTCGATCGGCGAGCATTCGCGGAGGTCGGGGTGCGTGCTCGCCTCCACGATCTCGCGCGCCTTGCGGACGATCTTTTTGCGCCGCGCCGGGTGCAGTTTCGCCAGGCCGTCGGCGAGCACCGGCACGTCCCCGGAACCGATCTCGAAGAGGCCGTAGCAGCAGAGCGAGCAGCCCTGTCGGCACTGCAGGTGCTGGGGCTGCGACTCCATGACGCGGCTGAAAAAAGCGTCCGCGTCGGCGAGGATCCGGCTGTAGGTCACGACCCCCAAACCGGCCGCGTGACAACCTTCTTTCCGATATGGTATATAGCCGCGGCCTCGGGACGCCCCGCCGCGCGATTCCTGGCTCCAAATTCGCGATGGAAATCAACCTCGTACCCGATCTCTCTCTGCTCGCGGTCATGGCGATCTTCATCGCCACGTACCTCGTCGTGAAGATGTTCTTCGTCCGCCCGATCGTGGCCATCATCGACGCCCGCGAGCACGAGAACCGCGGCGCGCTCGAGGTTTACGAAGCGGCCATGGCCCGCTTCAACGAGGCCACGGCGAAGATGGAGGAGCGGCTGCACCTAGCGCGGCGCGAGGCGGGCGACGTCCGCGAGCGTTTCCGCGCCGAGGCCGCCGCGCACCGGCAGGCGGTGATTGACAAGACCAACGCCGAGGCGGAGACGCTCATCGCCGAGGCGGATGCGCAGCTGACGCGCGACGTCGCCGCGGCGCGCCAGACGATCGTGCGCGACTCGGAGTCGCTGGCCCGCCTCGCCGCCGAGCGCATCCTCGGGAGGGCGGTCTGATGCGGAAGGCGATCCTTGTCCTCCTCCTGCTGGCACTGCCGGCCATCATCTTCGCGTCGACGTCGACGCAAGCCGGCGACATCGCCCACGGCTCCGAGAAAGCGAGCGCCGAGGCCGCGCATCCCGGCGAGAACGTCGGCGGTCCGCACGAGGGCCCGAAGTTCCTCGGCCTTCCGGCGTGGATCTGGAAGCTCGCCAACATGCTGCTCTTCATCGGCCTGCTGTGGTATCTCCTCGGCGGGCCGGCCAGGCGCTTCTTCGCCGAGCGCAACGGAAAGATCCGCAACGACGCCGACGAGGCGAAGGCGCGGCGCGCCCAGGCCGACCGGCTGGCCAGCGACATCCAGGCCCGCCTGACCCAGATCGAGGCCGAGGTGCGCGCCATCCAGGAGCGCGCCGAGGCGGAAGGGGAGCGCCAGCGGCGCGAGCTGACCGAGGCCGCGAACAACGAGGCCCAGCGCATTCTCGCCAATGCCAAGGCCGAGGTCGACAGCCGGCTCAAGCACGCCCGGCACGAGCTGACCGAATACGCCGGCGAGCTCGCCGCCGGGCGCGCGGAGCAGATCGTCAAGGAGCGGATTACGGACGAGGACCAGAAGAGGATCTTCAGCGAGAGCGTCGCTGAGGTGCGGGAGGCGCGGTGATTCGCAGATTTGCAAGGCCGTATGCCCGCGCCATCATGGACGTCACCAAGACGCCGGCCGCCGCGGCGCCCGTGCGCGACGACCTCGGCAAGTTCGAGCAGGTGCGCGCCGGCGCGGCCGACCTGCAGCAGGTCTACGCGAACCCGGGCATCGAGACCAACGCCAAGATCAAGATCACGCGGACGATCGCGCAGAAGCTCGGCATGAACGAGCTGTCGTCGCGCGTCCTGGAAGTGCTCATTCAGAACCACCGCATCAACGACCTCGGCTCCATCGTCGAGGCGCTGGCGGAGATGATCCGCCAGGCCACCGGGACGCTGGCGGCCGAGGTGCGGAGCGCGCACCAGCTCACGCCCGAGGAGCAGGCCGCGCTGGCGCGGACGCTCGAGCAGAAGTTCGGGCGGCGGGTGGAGGTGACGGTCACGACCGATCCCGCGCTCCTGGGCGGGTTCGTGGCCAAAGTCGGCAGCGAGGTCTTCGACGCCTCCGTTTCCGGAAAGATCCATCGTTTTCGCGAATCATTAACGTAAACCGTTCTCGGAGAAACTATGGCTGTTGATTTGAAGTCAGAAGAAATCACAGAGATTATTCGTCAGCAATTATCGGGCATCGGCAAAGGCGTCGACGTCTCCGAGGTCGGCACGGTCGTCTCCGTCGGCGACGGCATCGCCCGCGTCTACGGCCTGGAGCGGGTCATGGCCGGCGAGCTCGTGCAGTTCCCGCACAACGTCACCGGCCTGGCCCTCAACCTCGAAGAGGACAACGTCGGCGTCGTGCTCATGGGCGAGTCCCAAGCCATCGCCGAGGGCGACGAGGTCCGGCGCACCGGGCGCATCATGTCCGTCCCCGTCGGCCAGGCCATGGTCGGCCGCGTCGTCAATCCCCTCGGCCAGCCGATCGACGGCAAGGGCCCGATCAACACGAACGAGTTCTTCGCCATCGAGCGCCTCGCGCCCGGCGTCGTCGACCGCAAGCCGGTCAAGGAGCCGCTCCAGACGGGACTCAAGGCCATCGACGCCATGATCCCCATCGGCCGCGGACAGCGCGAGCTGATCATCGGCGACCGCCAGACCGGCAAGACCGCCATCGCCGTCGACACGATCATCAATCAGAAGGGCAAAGGCGTCATCTGCATCTATGTCGCCATCGGCCAGAAGAAGTCGACGGTGGCCCAGGTGGTGAAGACGCTCGAGGAATACGGGGCGATGGAGCACACCATCGTCGTCAGCGCCTCGGCCTCCGAGCCCGCGCCGCTGCAGTACCTGGCGCCGTACGCCGGCTGCGCGATGGGCGAGTACTTCCGCGACAACAAGCAGCACGCGCTGGTCATCTACGACGATCTTTCCAAGCACGCCCAGGCCTACCGCGAGATCTCGCTGCTGCTCCGCCGCCCGCCCGGCCGCGAGGCCTACCCGGGCGACGTCTTCTACCTGCACTCGCGCCTCCTGGAGCGCGCCGCGAAGCTCAACGACGAGCTGGGCGGCGGCTCGCTGACGGCGCTGCCGGTGATCGAGACGCAGGCCGGCGACGTCTCCGCGTACATTCCGACGAACGTCATCTCCATCACCGACGGCCAGATCTACCTGGAGACGGACCTCTTCCACTCCGGCGTCCGCCCGGCGGTCAACGTCGGCCTTTCGGTGTCGCGCGTCGGCGGCTCGGCGCAGATCCGGACGATGCGCGCCATCGCCGGCACGCTGCGCCTCGACCTGGCCCAGTACCGCGAGCTGGCCGCGTTCGCGCAGTTCGGCTCCGACCTCGACAAGGCCACGCAGGCGCAGCTCAACCGCGGCCGGCGCCTCGTGGAGATCCTGAAGCAGCCGCAGTACGCGCCGATGCCCATCGGCCTGCAGGTCTTCTCGGTCTTCGCCGGCGTGCAGGGCTTCCTCGACAACCTGAACATCGAGGCCGTCCGCCCGTTCGAGGCCGCGCTGCACCAGTACCTCCTCGACAACAAGGCCGATCTCCTCGGCCGCGTGGAGAAGGCGCCGAAGTTCGAGGACGATCTGAAGAAGGAGATGATCGCTGCGGTCGGGGAGTTCAAGAACGACTATGTGAAGGATCGTCGCGAGGTGCTCGCGGCGTAGCCGATGGCCAACACGATCGATATTCGCCGCCGGATCCGCAGCGTGAAGAACACGCAGCAGATCACCAAGGCCATGAAGATGGTGGCCGCGGCGAAGCTGCGCCGGGCCCAGGACCGCATCTTCGCCGCGCGCCCCTACGCGGCCGCGCTGCGCGAGGTGCTCGTCTCGGTGGCCACGCGCGTCGGCGAGGACGAGATCGCCGAGCATCCGCTGCTGCACGCGCGCGAAGAGCACAAGGTCCTCCTCGTCGTCGTGACCGCGGACAAGGGCCTCTGCGGCGCGTTCAACTCGAACATCATCCGCCGCGCCGTGAACGCGCTGCGCGAGCACAACTGGGAGTCGGCGGAGCTGCTGCCGATCGGGCGCAAAGCGCTCGACTACTTCCGCAGACGTCCGACTCCGATCCGCGCCGAGGCCACGCAGGTCTATCAGGCGCTCTCGATCGGCACCGCGCACGACATCGCCGCCACGCTGATCGACGACTTCGTCAGCGAGCGCGTCGACGCCGTCTACGCGGTCTACAACGAGTTCAAGTCGATCATCGCCCAGACCGTGCGGTTGGAGCGGCTCCTCCCCATCGAGCGCGATTGGGACAAGGCCACGACCGAGGTCGACTACCTCTACGAGCCCAACCCGCAGCAGATCCTGTCTGACCTGCTGCCGAAACACATCGAGTTTCAGCTCTACCGCATCCTGCTCGAGTCGGCCGCCGCCGAGCAGGGCGCGCGCATGACGGCGATGGAGGCGGCCACGAAGAACGCCTCCGAGATGATTGATTACCTGACGCTGACGTACAACCGGATCCGGCAGGCGTCGATCACGAAAGAAATTATCGAGATCGTCAGCGGCGCGGCGGCCGCGGGATAAAGCACATGGCAGAAAATACAGGCAAAGTCATCCAAGTCATCGGCCCGGCCATCGACATCCAGTTCGAGGAAGGGCATCTCCCCGCCATCGGCAACGCCGTGCGCGTCGTCGACCACAAAGAGCTCGGCAGGGTCGACATCGACGTCGTCGTCGAGGTGGCCAACCACATCGGCGAGAGCCAGGTGCGCTGCATCGCCATGAAGCCGACCGACGGCATGGTGCGCGGTATGAAAGCGATCGACAGCGGCGGGCCGATCACCGTTCCGGTCGGGCGCGAGACGCTCGGCCGCATCCTCAACGTTCTCGGCGAGCCGGTCGACAACAAGGGCCCGGTGAACGCCAAGGACCACTGGAGCATCCACCGCGAGGCGCCGAAGTTCGAAGACCAGTCGACGTCGATCGAGATCTTCGAGACCGGCATCAAGGTCGTCGACCTCCTCGAGCCGTACACGAAGGGCGGCAAGACCGGCCTCTTCGGCGGCGCCGGCGTCGGCAAGACGGTGTTGATCATGGAGCTGATCAACAACGTCGCCAAGGCCCACGGCGGCTTCTCCGTCTTCGCCGGCGTCGGCGAGCGCACGCGCGAAGGGAACGACCTCTGGCTCGAGTTCGCCGAGACCGGCGTCATCGTCCCCGGAGATCCGTCAAAGTCGAAGGCGGCATTGATTTATGGACAGATGACCGAGCCGCCCGGGGCGCGCCTGCGCGTGGGGCTGACCGGGCTCACCGTCGCCGAGTACTTCCGCGACGCCGAAGGGCTCGATGTGCTGCTCTTCATCGACAACATCTTCCGCTTCACGCAGGCCGGCTCGGAAGTCTCGGCGCTCCTCGGACGCATGCCGAGCGCCGTCGGCTACCAGCCGAACCTGGCCACGGAGATGGGCGAGCTGCAGGAGCGCATCACCTCGACGAAGCGCGGCTCGATCACTTCCGTGCAGGCCATCTACGTCCCCGCCGACGACCTCACCGACCCCGCGCCGGCCACGGCCTTCGCGCACCTCGACGCCACCACGGTTCTCTCGCGCCAGATCGCGGAGCTCGGCATCTACCCGGCCGTCGATCCGCTGGCCTCGACGTCGAAGATTCTCGATCCGCGCATCGTCGGCGAAGAGCACTACCAGACCGCGCGCGGCGTGCAGGCTGTGCTGCAGAAGTACAAGGACCTCCAGGACATCATCGCCATCCTCGGCATCGACGAGCTGTCGGAAGAGGACAAGCTCATCGTCGGCCGGGCCCGCAAGATCCAGCGCTTCCTGTCGCAGCCGTTCCACGTGGCCACGCAGTTCACCGGCCTGGACGGGAAGTACGTGAAGATCGCCGACACGATCAAAGGCTTCGGCGAGATCGTGGCCGGCAAGCACGACGACATCCCGGAGCAGGCCTTCTTCAACCAGGGCACGATCGAGGAAGTGCTCGAGAAGGCCGAGCAGATGAAGAAGGAAGCGGCGTAAATGGCCGACCCGATTCCGGCGAAGCTGCACCTGACGATCGTCACGCGCGAGCGGAAGATCGTGGAGACGGACGTCGACGAGGTCGAGCTCCCCGCCGGCGACGGCGAGATCGGCATCCTGCCGGGGCACGCGCCGCTGCTGACGACGCTGCGCATCGGCCAGATGCGCTACCGCGCCGGCACGACGACGCAGCGCCTCGTGCTGACGTGGGGCTTCGCCGAGGTCCTGCCCGACCGCGTCATCGTCATGGCCGAGAACGCCCGGCTCCCGCAGGAGATCGACGCCGCCGCGGCCGAAGCGGAGCGCGCCGAGGCCGAGCGCGAGCTGGCCTTCCTGTCGTCGCACGATCCGGAGTTCGCGATCGTGGAGGGGCGGCTGGAGGAGAGTGTGGCGATGATCGACTTACACCGAGGCGTGTAGAGTTCTTGGTTCTTAGTTCGTAGTTCTTAGTTTTTGCACTCGCGAGACCCCAAACTAAGAACTAACAACTAAGAACCAACAACTCTCATGGACGCCTGGCTCGAGCACTTCGCCCGCACGGCCTTTCGACGCAGCGGCGACACCGCGCACGATCTGAAGACGCCGCTCAATGTGGCGGTGCTCAACGTCGAGCTGCTGCGGATGCGCATCGCCAAGCTCGCCGGGGCGGCGGCGGACGACGAGAAGATCCTCGCCTACACGCGCTCGATCGAGACGGAGCTGCGGCGCATGGCCCGCATCTTCGACACGTTCTTCCTGCTGTCCACGCCGCCGAAGGGCGACGAGGCACCGGCGTCGGTCGACCTCGTCGCGGCCTGCGCCGAGGCTTGCGCGGCCACAGGGTTCGATCTTGCCCTTCCGACGCAGGCGGCCTCACGCCTCGCCCACGACGCCAGAATTCGCGAGACCTTCAAGCTGTTTTTCGAGGGCGTTTCAAAAGCATTGAAGGGAGAAGGGCGCCGCGCCACGGCCGAGCTCGACTCGCGGCGCTTCGCGGTTTCGGTGAGCGGCGAGCCGGTCGCCGAAGACTTCGAGGTCACGAAGATTTTCAAGTTCTACTACTCCGATCCCCTCGGCAATCCCGACCTCTCCCTGGCGGCGGCGCGCCTCGTCGCCGAAACCTACGGCGGCGAGCTGATCGCCGAACAAGATCGTGGTAAGGTCGTTTTCAGGCTATCGTTTCCTTTGGACGAATGATGAAAAAAGTCTTGATCGTGGATGATGATCGCGCGACCAGCGCCGGCATGGCCGACGTCGTGGAGGAGTGGGGATACGAAGCGGAAGTCGCCGACACGGTCAAGGCCGGGTGGAGCTCGGTCTCCAAGATGGTCCCGGATGTGGCCATCGTCGACCTCAAGCTCCCCGACGGCAGCGGCCTCGATCTGCTGCACCGCATCAAGGAGAGCTATCCCGACGTCTCCGTCGTCATCCTCACCGGCCACGCCACGGTCGACTCGGCGGTGAAGGCGCTCAAAGTCGGCGCCGAGGATTACGTCACCAAGCCGGTCGACCTTGCCCGCCTGCAGGTCATCCTCAAGTCCGTCGAGGACAAGCAGCTGATGAAGCAGGAGATCCTTGAGCTGCGCCGGCAACTACAGAAGATGGGCGCGCTCGGGCACCTCGTCGGCAAGTCGCCGCGGATGCAGAAGCTCTTCGAAGAGATCGAGATGGTCGCGAACACCGACGCGAACGTTTTCATCGTCGGCGAGTCGGGCTCGGGCAAGGAAGTCGTGGCCAACACGATCCACTCGCTCTCGCGCCGGCGCAACAAGCCGTTCATCGCCTTCAACTGCGGGGCGATCTCGCCGACGCTGATCGAGTCGGAGATCTTCGGCCACGAGAAGGGCGCCTTCACGAACGCCATCAAACGCCGCGAGGGCTACTTCGAGCTGGCCAAGGGCGGCACGGTGTTCCTCGACGAGATCACGGAGATGCCGATCGAGCTGCAGGTCAAGCTCCTGCGCGTGCTCGAGGAGGGGAAGTTCCGGCGCGTCGGCGGCAACGAGGAGATCAACATCGACGCGCGCATCATCGCCGCGTCGAACCGCGATCCGCAGAAGGCCATCCAGGACGGCAAGATGCGCGAGGACCTCTACTACCGCCTGAACGTCTTCCCCATCGAGGTGCCGCCGCTGCGCGAGCGCCTCGAGGACATCCCCCTCTTCGCCCACTTCTTCCTGCAGAAGCTGAACGAGACGGAGGAGAAGAAGGTCGAGAACATCGACGGCGACTTCATCGAGGCGCTGCAGCAGTACGAGTGGAACGGCAACGTCCGCGAGCTGCGCAACGTGATCAACCGCGCCTTCATCATGGCCCGCGGCGATACGCTGACGGTCGACTGCCTCCCCGACAAGCTTCTCGGCGCGCGCAAGCGCCGCCTGAAAAACGCCGTGCAGATTCCCCTCGGCCAGCCGATGGAGGAGGTCGAGCGGATCGTGATCGAGGAGACGCTGAACATGACCGACGGCGACCGCCGGAAGACGGCGGAGATCCTCGGCATCTCGTACAAGACGCTCTACAACAAGACCAAGAAGTACAAGGCGGCCGGAGCGGACGACGAGGAAGAGGAGTAGCCCCTAACGGCGATTACCGCTGCCGGATTCTCCACACGAGATAGATGACGATCGCCACGTTCGCGGCCAGAAACGCGCCGCGGAAAATCGTCGCCCGCCGCCACAGCTCGTAGACCTCGAACGGGATGAACGACGTCGTGGCCACGATCGTCAGCCACTCGCCCCAGCGCTTGCCGAGCCAGAGGCCGGTGCCCTCGACGAGGAACAGCGCCGCGTAGGCGAAGAGGCCGGCCACGATCCACTCCATGCGGCTCGTGTCGAGGTGCGTGAGCTTCGCGATCGCCTCCGAGACGAAGCGGTGCTGCTCCGCGATCGGCAGCTGCATCGCCCATGCGGCGAGCTGCCGCGCGGCGCCGGGGCGGAGCAGGCGCATCGCGCCCAACGCCGCGCCGATCAGCACCAGCGCCTTCGACCAGCGGAAGAGCGCGATGAGCTTGAGCATTCGGGTCGTGAATCGCTCTACGTCCCGTAGCAATTTTGCCGCCCTGACGCCGCCTCTGGTATCGTCCCGCCCCTCACGCGGGCGTCGCACGCGCGAGGAATTTTGATCGTCCGCCCGTCAGTTTGGGGCGCCGCAATGGCCAAGAACCTCGTCATCGTCGAGTCTCCCGCGAAAGCGAAGACGATCAACAAGTTCATCGGCAAGGACTACATCGTGAAGGCCTCCGTCGGCCACGTGCGCGATCTGCCGAAGAGCGAGCTCGGTGTCGACGAGGTGACCTTCGAGCCGAAGTACGAGATCCTCGAGGACAAGCAGAAAGTCGTCAGCGAGCTGCGCGCCGCGGCGAAGAAGGCCGATCACATCTTCATCGCCTCCGACCCCGACCGCGAAGGCGAGGCCATCGGCTGGCACGTGCTCACCCTCCTCGGCGGCGACCAGAAGAAAGTCCGCCGCATCCTCTTCCACGAGATCACCAAGAACGCGGTGCGGAAGGCCATCGAGCATCCCACCGACATCGACATGAACAAGGTCAACGCGCAGCAGGCCCGGCGCGTGCTCGACCGCCTCGTCGGCTACAAAATCTCGCCGCTCCTGTGGGACAAAGTCCGCCGCGGCCTCTCCGCGGGGCGCGTGCAGTCCGTCGCGCTGAAGATGATCGTCGACCGCGAAGACGACATCAACGCCTTCGTCGCCGAGGAGTATTGGACGTTCGCGGCCAGGCTGGCCGCCGGCGCGCCGCCGCCGTTCGTGGCCAAGCTGACGAAGATCGACGGGAAGAAGGCCGAGGTCGGAAACGAGGAGCAGGCCCGGAAGATCGAGGCCGCGCTCAAGAGCGGCGCCTTCACCGTCGCCGACGTGGCCCGCAAGGAGAAGCGCCAGAACGCGGCGCCGCCGTTCATCACCTCCACGCTGCAGCGTGCCGCCTACAACCGCTTCAAGTACCCGGTGAAGCGGACGATGCAGATCGCCCAGAAGCTTTACGAAGGGAAAGAGCTCGGCGGCCTCGGCTTCGCCGGTCTGATCACCTACATGCGCACCGACTCGGTGCGCGTCAGCGACGAAGCCCTCGGCGAAGTGAGACAATATATCGCCACGAAATATGGTGACGATATTCTTCCCGAGAAACCGAACGTTTATCGTGTCAAAAAAGCTGCGCAGGCCCAGGAGGCCCACGAGGCCATCCGCCCCACCTCGCTCGAGTACGACCCGGAGAAGATCAAGGACTTCCTGACCAGGGAAGAGCTGAACATCTACAAGATGATCTGGGAGCGCTTCGTAGCCTCGCAGATGAAGCCGGCCCTCTTCGACGTCACCGACGCCGACATCGCCAGCGGCCCGTACACGCTCCGTGCCTCGGGCGAAGTGCTGAAGTTCGCCGGCTTCCTGGCCGTCTTCGGCGAAGTGGTCGACGACGAGGACGAGGAGAAGCACGACGAGAAGGCCCTGCCGCCGATGAATGCCGGCGACACCGTGCGCCTCCTCGAGCTCGACACGAAGCAGAACTTCACCCAGCCGCCGCCGCGCTACACGGAAGCGACGCTGGTGAAAGCGTTGGAGGAGAACGGCATCGGCCGTCCGTCGACGTACGGCCAGATCATGACCACGATCCAGACCCGCGACTACACGTACAAGCACGACGGGAAGTTCTTCCCGACGCAGCTCGGCGTCCTGATCTCGAAGCTTCTGAAGCAGTCCTTCGGCGACATCATCGACGAGACCTACACGGCCCGCCTCGAGGAAGAGCTCGACGAGATCGAGGACGGAAAGCTGGAGTGGACCGACGCCATGCGCGAGTTCTCCGGCAAGTTCAACGCCGACCTCGAGCGCGCCCGCGAGGAGATGACCTCGGTCAAGGGCGAGGGCATCGCCACCGACGAGAAGTGCGAGAAATGCGGATCGCCGATGGTGATCAAGTTCGGCCGCTTCGGCGAGTTCCTGGCCTGCTCGAACTATCCCGAGTGCAAGACGACGAAGGAGATGGCCAAGGGCGCCGCCGCCGAGGCCACCGCCGACGACGAGCAGATCATCTGTGAGAAATGCGGGAAGCCAATGCAGCTCAAGCGCTCGCGCTTCGGCCAGTTCTTCGCCTGCACCGGCTATCCGGAGTGCAAGCAGACCAAGGACCCGCGCCTGATGAAGGCCAACCTCCCGACCGAGCCGCAGCCGCCGTGCGAGCTTTGCGGCAAGGAGATGGTGCTGAAGAGCGGCCGCTACGGCCCGTTCTACTCCTGCTCCGGCTACCCCGACTGCAAGAACATCCGCAAGATCGGCGGCGGCAAGTCGACGCCGCCCAAGCCGACCGGCGTGAAGTGCCCGAAATGCGGCGAAGGAGAGCTGATGGAACGCCGCTCCCGCCGCGGCATCTTCTACTCCTGCTCGCGCTACCCCAAGTGCGAGTTCGCCCTGAACAACCGCCCCGTCCCGCGCCCCTGCCCGAAATGCGCCGCGCCGTACCTGCTGGAGAAAGTGACGAAGCGCGAGGGACAGATCGAGTACTGCAACAACCCCGACTGCGACTACCGGGTGCCGATCGCAAACGCTGCCGCCAGCTAATTTCTGGCACGAACGGTCGTGCTATTTGGCTGATCAACTCAGCAGCTCGCGCACCGGTGGTGTGATGAGGTCGTAATCGATCAGGAACGTGTCGTGTCCGTTCGGCGACGAGATCCGCTCGTGACGCACCTCGTTGCCGTTCCCGCGCATGGCCAGCTCGATCTTGTCGACCTCGGAGACGGGGAAAAGCCAGTCCGTGTCGAAGGAGATCAGGAGCGCCTTGCCGAGGTATTTGCCGAAGGCGCTGTCGAGCGAGCCGTAGAGCTCCGCGAGGTCCATCTCGTCCATGGCCGCCTGCACGCGTATGTACGAGTTCGCGTCGTAGGTCTTCGAGAACTTCTTTCCCTGGTACTCGAAGTAGGAGTCGATCTCGAACTGCCGGGTGTTGCCGCGGCGGCGGCGCCCGAACTTCGTCTGCAGCGCCTGCGGCGAGAGGTAGGTCATGTGCCCAACCATGCGCGCCACCTGCAGGCCGCGCAGCGCCTCGGGGTCGCCGTAGTAGTCGCCGCCGTTGAAGCGCGCGTCGCTCTCGATGATCTTGCGCCCGATGATGTGCCAGGCGATCCCCTGCACCGGCACGGCCGCGCCGGCGGCCATGCAGATGATGGAGTCCATGAAGTCGGGGTAGAGCGCGCACCACATCAGGACCTGCATGCCGCCGAGCGAGCCGCCGGCGATGGAGACGAGGCGCGTGATGCCGAGGTGGTCGAGGAGGATCTTCTGCGAGTGCACCATGTCCTCGATCGTCGGCCACGGATAGCGCGAGCCGTACGGCACGCCGGACTTCGGATCGATCGACGCGGGCGCGGTCGTGCCGAACGGCGAGCCGGGGAGGTTCGCGCAGATGACGAAGT
>JBKOUP010000290.1:0-9355 GCA_046723495.1 Acidobacteriota bacterium | reverse complement strand
GCCTTGACGTGCGTTTGGTAGATGATGGCGTCTTTGTACCAGAGGTCCATGTTAGCTCTTGGCTGTTGGCTCTTGGCTCTCGGCTCTCGGCTCTCAGGGGGCGGTGGCCTGAGAGCTGAGAGCCGACAGCTGAGAGCCCTTACAAGAAATACTCAAAGTCCTGCTCCGTACGAACCTTTCTTCGAATTCTGAAGATGTGCGCCGGCACGACGTGCGGGCTCAATTGCACGTAATTCCGCGGCCCGTGCCACGTGTAGCGCGCCCCGGAGAGCAGCTCGTGCACTTGGAAGGGGCGGTTGGCGTCGAGGTTCAGGGCATTGAGGTCGAGCTCGATCCAGCCGGACTGTGGATTGTGCGGGTCGACGTTGACGACCGTCAGCACGACGTTGTCGCCGGCCGATTTGCTGTAGCAGAGAATCTCGTCGTTCGTCGTCTCGTGAAATTTCAGGGTGAGGTTCTGCTGCAATGCCGGATTCTCGCGGCGAACGCGGTTCACGACGGCGATCATTTCGGAGAGGTCATTGTCCGACTCGCCCCACTGTTTGACCTCGTATTTTTCGGAGTCGAGGTACTCCTCGCTCCCGGGCTCGCGGGCGGCGTTGACGAAGCGCTCGAAGGCCGGTCCGTAAATCCCGTAATTCGCGCTCAGCGTCGCCGCGAGCATGAGGCGGATCACGAATGCGGGGCGGCCGCCGTACTGCAAATACTCCGTCAGGATGTCGGGCGTGTTCGGCCAGGCATTGGGGCGGAAGAAGTCGCTCACCGGCGGCTTGGCGATCTCGCCGAAATACTCGGTCAACTCGTATTTCGTGTTGCGCCAGGCAAAGTAGGTGTACGACTGCGTGAATCCGGCCTTGGCCAGCCAGTACATGATTTTCGGCCTCGTAAACGCCTCGGCCAGGAAAATCAGATCGGGGTGGTCGCGCTTCAGCTCATTGAGCACCCAATGCCAGAACGGCAGCGGCTTCGTGTGCGGATTGTCGACGCGGAAAATGCGCACGCCCTTGTCGATCCAGAAGCGGAAGACGTCGAGCAGCTCCTCCCACAGCTCGCGCCAGGCCTCGCTCTCGAAATGGAACGGGTAAATGTCCTGATATTTCTTCGGAGGATTTTCGGCGTATTGCACGCTGCCGTCGGGGCGCTTCAGGAACCACTCCGGATGCTCGCGCACGTACGGATGATCGGGCGCGGTCTGGAAGGCGACGTCCATGGCGATCTCGATGCCGTGCTCCTTAGCGGCGGCCACGAGACGCGTGAAATCGCGCATGGTGCCGAGGTCGTCGTGAATGTCCTTGTGCCCGGCGATGGCCCAGGGGCTGCCGGGGTCGCTCTCCGTCGATTCCACGCTGTTGTTGCGCCCTTTGCGGAACGTCCGCCCGATCGGGTGGATGGGCGGAAAGTAGAGGACGTCGAATCCCATCCTGGCGATGCGCGGCAGCTGCGCCTCGACGTCGGCGAACGTGCCGACCGAGCGCGGGAAGAGCTCGTACCAGGTGCTGAACGCGGCCTTGCGCCGGTCGACCTCGATCGCGTACTCGCAGGCGTGGCGCGTGACGAAACGGCGCTCGCCGTGGCGCCACATGAGACCGAGAAGCTCGTCGCTGCGCACGGTATGGACTTTGTCGGCCACGTCGCCGTCGCCTTCGATGATCTCGATGTAGTGCTCGAGGCGCGTGCGGTCGCGCCCCTTCGCGCGCGACGCGGCGGCGCGGATCATCTCCAGTCCGATGCGCAGCTGCATCTCCAGGTCGGCGGCGGCGCGCTTCTGCAGATCGCGGTGCCAGGTGAGGAAGTGATCGATCCACGCCTCGATCGTGAAGGTGTAGACGCCGAGCTTGTCGACGCGGAGCTCGGCGCGCCAGCGGTCGTTGACGAGGGCGCGCATGCGTGTCTCCGCCGGCGCCTTGTCCGTCGTGTGGCGATGGAGGAGCACGGCGGAGATGAGGTCGTGGCCGTCGGCGAAGATGTCGGCCTCGACGGTGACGACGTCGCCCTCGACGCGCTTGGCGGGAAATGCGCCGCCGTCGACCGACGGCTGCACGCCTTCGATGATGACCCGGATTCGACCGTCCACGAGCTCTGCCGTTGCGAAGGTCGTACCCAGCTACAGCAGCTTGCGCAGCAGCGGGCGCACGAACCAGCCGAGAACACTCGGTGCGGGACCGCGGCGGAGCGCGGCCAGGCGGACGATCTGCTCGGCGGCAACGGCGAGAGCCACGATGCCGGTGACGATCGCGCGGGACATGACCGAGGTGATCACGCCGAGCGTCGCGAACGTCAGGATCACGCCGGCCACGGTGCCGGCGAGGTGGCGGTAGTCGTAGCCGTAGCGCTCGCGCAGGCGCGACTGGTCGGCGGCCGGCAGCAGCGTCGCCAGCGGCTCGCGCAGGAGCAGCGCGTCGTGGTCTACGCGGTCGGCGGGCGTCGCGGTGATCGGCGTGGCGAGACCGCGCGGGCGGTCGAACGGCGACGTCGCCTCGCGGCGGCCCGTCATCAGCCAATAGATGATGTAGGCGATCACGCCGAGGGTCGAGCCAGCGGGGCGGTGCTGCGTCCAGACGATGAGATAGCGGAGCAGCATCTCCAAAAAGAGAAACGCCGCGACGACGACCGGCCACGCCGGGATCGAGTGATCGGTCATGTACACGTTGACGATGTAGGCGACCGTGAGGGCGAGGAGCATCAGCTCGCTCAAGAGCGACCACTGCGTCATCCG
This sequence comes from Acidobacteriota bacterium, assembly GCA_046723495.1. GTDB lineage: Bacteria > Acidobacteriota > Thermoanaerobaculia > Gp7-AA8 > Gp7-AA8 > DATDFB01. The sequence continues at coordinate 6,639 of JBKOUP010000290.1, read as the reverse complement.
CGCCGGCAGCACGCCGAGCTCCGCGCCGATGCGCTCCTGCACGATGGCCGGCAAATGCCCGGTCAGCAGCGAGAGCGCGCCCGCGGTCTTGCGCTTCTGCTCGCGCGTCCGCGCCGCGCGCCACTCCTCCGCCAGCGCGGCCTCGGAATCGGCATCGTAGCGGACCGTCAGGCGCATGGCGTGGTGGTCGCGCCACGGCTCGAGCGTGTAGCGCACGCCCTGCGGCAGCGCCTCCGCGCCGATCACCTCGAAGTACTGCTCCTCCCACAGCACCGCCGTGCCGGGGAACTCCGCCGTGGTCAGCGTTTTCTCGACGCGCGCGGTCCAGCCTTTGGGGAGACGCGACGACAGCACCACGCGCTCGCCGTCGACGCGGACGCGATCCGACCCGAACGGTGTCATGGTCGGAGCGATTGTACTTACTTGGTCGCGCGCACGAATGCGCTCATGAGCGCGCCGTCGATCTCGTCGAAGTCGATGCCGTCGGCGTCTTCCATCAGCTGCCGCGCGTCCTCGGCGTGGTAGATGCGCGTCGGCTCGACGCCGACGTCGCGGAAGCCCACCTCGGCGAGCAGCGCGCGGTACTCGTTCTCCTCCAGCGCGCCGGAGACGCAGCCGGCCCACATCTCCACGCTGCGCATGATCGGCTCGGGGAGGGCGCGGCGGCGGACGATGTCGGAGACGGCGAAGCGGCCGCCAGGCTTGAGCACGCGGAAGGTCTCGGCCAGGACGCGGCGCTTGTCGGCGGAGAGATTGATGACGCAGTTGGAGATGACGACGTCGACCGAGTTGTCGGGCAGCGGGATGTGCTCGATCTCGCCGCGGAGGAACTCGACGTTCTCGACGCCGGCCTTGCGCTGGTTCTCGCGGGCCAGGGCGAGCATCTCGTCGGTCATGTCGAGGCCGTAGGCTTTGCCGGTCGGGCCGACACGGCGCGCGGAGAGGAGCACGTCGATGCCGCCGCCGGAGCCGAGGTCGAGAACGACTTCGCCCGGCTTCAGCTCGGCGAGCGCGGTGGGATTGCCGCAGCCCTGCGAGGCCAGGACGGCTTCGACGGGGAGGGCGGCGGTCTCGCCGCTCGCGTAAAGGTTACTCGTGACGGGGTTGCAGGCCTGGTCGCCGCCGCAGCAGGGAGCTTTCGCGCCGCGGGCGGCCTCGGTGGCGACGTTGCCGTATTTCGATTTGATCGTTTCTGCGATATTCATATTCGTCTAAGCGAATATATTACGGCCGCCCCGCGATAGTCAAAGATTTTTTCGAGCTTCCGGCGGACGAGCCCTCCGGCGGCCAGCCGGCCGAGACTGCCGAGGGGGAGCTCGTACTCGACGCGGTCGTGCATCGCCACGCCGTCGGCCGTTGCGTTGAAGGAATGCGTGTGCCGCCACGACCGGAACGGCCCGCGCTCCTGCACGTCGGCGAAGGACTCCCCTTCGCGCCAGGCCTCGATGCGCGAGAGCCATCGCCAGGCGATACCGAAAACGCGCAGGCGGTACTCGACGCGATCGCCCTCGCGCAGACGTCGCGCCGGACCGGCCACGATGCGGAAGCGCACCTCGGGCGGCGTGATGCGCGCGAGATTCTCGGGCTGCGCGAAGAAGTCGAAGACGCGCGGCAGCGCTGCGGGGATGAGCGTCGTCCGCTCGAAGATCACTTCACGACCGGCACGACGTCGTTGAGGATCCAGAGCGGCCCGACGAGCAGATGCAGCGCGTTCGTGAGGAAGGCCGGGCTCTTCTTCTCGTACACGCTGTGGCCGAGGAACTGCAGGATCCAGCCGATGACGAAGAGGGCCACGTTGGTCCACAGCGGGATGGCCGCGCCGAGGAAGTAGAAAGCGACGGAGATGACGAGCATGACCACGCCGAGGCGCCAGTCGAGGATCAGGTAGACGACCTCGGCCACGAGGATGAGGAGCATCGCCGCATCGACCCGCACGCTGCCCACGCTCACGCCCACCCGCACCAGCATGCCGATGAGCGTGAGCATGATCAGCGGGATGCCGAAGCGGTGAAACCATTTGTTGCCTTTTGTCTGGTGATAAGCGGCATAATCGGCAAAAAGCGCACGGATGTCTTGCATGCGGAGATTATGAACGCACTCCCGCTGATCCTCTTTTTTCTCGCCGTCATCGCCATCGGCTACCGCTACTACTCGGCGTTTCTGGCAGCGAAAGTCATGGCCCTCGACCCCGCTCGGACGACGCCCGCGCATCGCTTCGCGGACGGGCAGAACTACGTGGCCACGAACAAGTGGGTCCTCTTCGGCCATCACTTCGCGGCCATCTCCGGCGCGGGACCGCTGATCGGGCCGGTGCTGGCGGCGCAGTTCGGCTACATGCCGGGGCTGCTGTGGCTCGCCTTCGGCGTCGTCCTGGCCGGCGCGACGCACGACTTCGTCATCCTGGCCTCCTCGGTCAAGCGCAACGGCAAGTCGCTGGCGTCGATCGCGCGCAGCGAGATCAGCCCGCTGGCGTCGTTCATGGCCATGCTGGCCATCCTCTTCGTCGTCGTCATCGCATTGGCCGGCCTCGGCCTGGCCGTCGTCAACGCGCTCGCGGAGTCGTCGTGGGGGACGTTCACGATCTTCCTGACGATTCCGATCGCGCTCGTGGTCGGGCTCTACCTCCACAAGTCGGCGGCGCCGAATGCGATCCGCAACGGCTCGATCTTCGGCGCGCTCGCGGTCCTCGGCGCGGTGATCGTCGGCCACGCCATCCCGGGCTCACCGCTGGCCGGCATCTTCACGCTGACGCGCGACCAGCTCACCTACACCATCGCCGCCTACGGCTTCATCGCCTCGGTACTGCCGGTGTGGATGCTCCTCTGCCCGCGCGACTACCTCTCCTCGTACATGAAGCTCGGCACGCTGGCCGCGCTCGTCGTCGGCACGATCCTCGTCGCGCCGGCCATCCACGCGCCGGCGTTCTCGCAGTACATCCACGGCGGCGGGCCGATCATCCCTGGCAAGGTCTATCCGTTCGTCTTCATCACCATCGCCTGCGGGGCGATCTCCGGGTTCCACGCCCTCGTCGGCTCCGGCACAACGCCTAAGATGATCGACAAGGAGACGGACGCGCGGATGATCGGCTACGGGGCGATGCTCTGCGAGGGGCTGGTCGGCTGCGTGGCCCTCATCGCCGTCTGCGCGCTGCATCCCGGCGACTACTACGCGATCAACGTCCCGCCGGCGGCGTTCGCGAAGCTCGGCCTCTCGCCGGTGAACCTGCAGCACTTCTCGCAGCAGGTCGGCGAGACGCTGGTCGGGCGCACCGGCGGCGCGGTGTCGCTGGCCGTCGGCTTCGCTCAGATCTTCGCCGGGATTCCCTTCCTGCAGGGGCTGATGTCGTACTGGTACCACTTCGCGATCATGTTCGAGGCGCTGTTCATCCTGACGACGATCGACACCGGCACGCGCGTGGCCCGCTTCATGGTGCAGGAGTTCGTCGGCCGGGCCTGGCCGCGCTTCGAAGTCACGAGCTGGCTGCCGGGGACGCTGATCTCGACGCTGGCGGTCGTCACGGCGTGGTCGTACTTCATCCTCAAGGGATCGATCTCGCAGATCTGGCCGATGTTCGGCATCGCCAATCAACTGCTGGCTGCCGTGGCGCTCTGCGTCGGGACGAGCGTGATCATCAATTCCGGCCGCGTGAAGTACGCGTGGACGACGATGTTCCCGCTGGGGTTCGTGGCCTCGACGACGCTCTACGCCGGCTGGCGCTCGATCTTCGACAACTTCCTGCCGCTGGCGGCGAAGAATCCGGCCAAGGCCTTCACCGGCTATCTCGACACGGCGCTCACGGTGATCCTGATGGTCTGCGTGATCGTGATCCTCGCCGAGAGCGCGCGGGCCTGGCTGCGCGCCGTGCGCGGCGAGCGCGTCACGTTCGAGCCGGCGATGGCGGGACCGGAGCACGTGCATATCCCGGGGAGTGGGTGTTGCTGAGGATCAAGCCGAGCAAGAAGACCGCGCATCCCACGACCGCGGGCGCGAGGTGCGACGCGATCGTGTAGCCGATGACCGGGTGCACGAGGATGGCGGTGGCAAAACCGAACGCGCCGGCGGTGGCGAGGGCCTGCCGGAGGCTCTTCGACGGGCGGCCGCGCAGCACGGCCAGGAACATGGCCATGCCGCAGGAGACGAGCGCGCCGCCGAAGCCGGCCCGGTCGTGGGCGATGAGCGGCACGAGGCGCGCGTTGATGGCCACGACCTCGGCGCGCGTGATGCCGATGAATTCGAGATCGGTCGGGACGAAGACGGAGGTCGCGCCGACGGTGGCGATCGTCAGCCCGCCGGCGACGATGCCGAACGTCGCGCCGAGGAGCAGCCAGCGTCCGAGGCGATGCCGCCCTTCGACCACCGGCATCGGCGCGGCGGCGACGCGGAGCTTGCGCGTCATCCACAACCCGCCGAGAAAGATCGGCAGCAGCACGAGCGTGGCCGCGCCGTGCCACGAGTCGAGGTAGCCGTAGCCGATGTAGGCAAGGAAGCTGAGGAAGCCGGCGCCGCCGCTCGCCGCGAGCGCCCACCACGCCCACGACTCGCCGCGCGCCAGCGGCACTTCGGCGAGCCAGAGGTACATGACGGCGATGGCGATCAGCACGCCGCCGAAGGAGACGCGGTCGTGAATCATGAAGTGGAGAATGCGGCATCCGTGCAGCGAGCAAAGCTGCTGCGAAGTCATGCCGAGGAACGCGGTGTCGTGCGGGAGGAACTGCCCGGTCGCGGCCTGGAAGATGGCGAAGCCACCGCAGGTCGCGAGGGCGAAGGCGAGGAGCTTGAAGAGCGAACGGCCGTCGCCGAGGAGCGTTTCGAAGAAGCCGGGATCGTCGTTCATCAGAAGAAGAGCTTCACCGGCGCGATGCCGGCCGTCGCGAAATAGGGATCGAGCCGCCGCGCCAGCCGCCGCCAGTTCTGGTGCGGGACGCGCGGGTAGAGATGATGCTCGAGGTGGTAGAGGTGCTCGAACGCGAGCATCTCCAGGACGAGACCGCGGAAGAGACGCGTGCGCGTGAGCTCCGTCGTGCCGGCGGCGATGTGCGGGAGCCAAGCCGTGATGATCGGAAAGGTCCAGCTGCCCGCGATCATCAGCGCCGCGTAGATCGCCGGCAGCGGCGTGATGGGGATGACGGCGATCGACGCGGCGAGCATCGCCACGATCGCGATCGCTTCGCCGAGGATCCAACCGCGCTCGTGGCGCGCCCGGCGCCAGGCGAAGAGCCAGAGCCGCGGCTGCAGGGCGACGCCGTCAAACATCGCCTGCACGAACGTCATCTTCGCGGCCTCGGCTTCGAGATCGTCGTCCGCCGGGAACGAGGCGTGGTGATGAAGGTGCGTGAAGCGATAGGCGTGGCCGCTGCGGAAGCAGATCAGCTCCATCGCGCAGAGGAGAACGTCCTCGAGCGGGCGCGGGAGGGCGAGGGTGCGGTGGACGAGGTCGTGGGACGTCGATCCATAGGTGATGAACGTGAGCACCATCGTGCACGCCAGGGCCGCCACATACCAGCCGCGCGCGCCGCAAACGAAGAACGCCGCGCAGACGGCGAACGGCATCGCCAGCGCGAGGGCGCGACGCCACGCCGGCACGGCCACGAGGTCGCGGCCGAGGTCGTCGAGAGAAGGAAGGTCGTGCGTGAGGGAAGTCTAGCGCGTTCATTGACCCTTCGGCCGGGTCAAGCTCTGTCCGGCAGCGCAGCACTTGACCCACGCGGCCATGCGCGTGAAAACGTCAAATCACTCGCGGCAAAGCACTTCGCCGTCTCTCCGGACATGGCAGCCCCCTTGCCCTTGCGCACGCGCGAAAGGAGCAGTCATCCGAATGCGCAAGCTCTCTCTATTACTCATGCTCGTCGCGTCCGCCGCCTGGGCGCAGACGAACAATCAAAATAACCCCACGTGGTGGGAGAAGTACCAGTTCATCCAGAACAACGGCCCGATCGCCGGCGCCGGCACGACGACCTCGGTCGCCGACGGCAGCGACGTCGATGTCTCCAACGAATGCGGCCCGCAGAGCGAGACGTACGTCGCGATCAACACGGCCAACCCGAAGCAGCTCGCCGGCGGGTCGAACGAGATCTTCCGCCTGCCGATGCGCGGCTACGCGTCGGCCGACGGCGGCAAGAGCTGGACCGGCGTCGACCTCCCGCTGCCGCCGCCCATCGGCGCGAACGGCGTCGACTTCGGCTCCGATCCCACCCTCGCCTTCGACACGCGCGGCAACGCCTTCTACGGCTACATCGTCGTCTACTTCTCGAACGGCAACGGCATCAACGGCACGTCGATGGCCGTGGCCCGCTCGGCCGACGGCGGCAAGAGCTACCCCTTCGTCAACTTCTTCTCGTTCTCCGGCGGATCGGATCACTTCAACGACAAGCCGATGATCACCACCGACGTGAACGCGTCGTCGCCGTTCCGCGACAACGTCTACCTGGCCTGGGATGCGGCCAGCGGCGGCTCGACCGGCGGCGGCATCCGCGTGGCCCGCTCGAGCGACCAGGGGGCGACGTTCACGGTCGTCCGCGCCGACAATCCCTCCGGCCCAGGGCGGGCCATCGGCGCCGTGCCGTTCGTCGGCACGAACGGCCAGCTGTAAGTGGCCAGGAACGAAAACCCCCCGAACACCATAGCCGTAGCCCCCTCGCG
>JBKOUP010000297.1:0-5062 GCA_046723495.1 Acidobacteriota bacterium | reverse complement strand
CCCTAAAACACCATCTCATCGTCCCCCAACCCAAAGTAGTGCCCCAGCTCGTGGATCACTGTGTCGCGAATCTCCTGCTTCGCCTCGTGACGGCTGCGGGCGATGCGCAGGATGGGGCCGCGGAAGATGGCGATCTGGTCGGGCATCAGCGGCATGCCGTAGCTGCGCTCGGGGAGGGGGACGCCGCGGTAGATGCCGAGGAGCTCGTGGCCGTCGTCGTCGACGAGGTCGAGGTCTTCGTCGGACGGCTCCTCCTCCACGATCACGGCAACGTTGTGGAGCATGTCCGCGAACTGCTTCGGCAGCTCGTCGAGGGCGTTCTCGACGAGCTGCTCGAAGGTGTCGCGGGAGATGAAGATCACCAGCCGGGAATGATATTGAATCCGAACTGGACGCCCTTGCCGGGGCGCTGGAACGGCTTGGCCCAGTAGAACTCGAGCGGGATGTAGCTGAGGAGCAAGCGCAGGGACACTCCGGCGCTGACGACCGGGACGCGCTCGGCCGTGTTCGTGGCGAACTTGACCTTCGGGTGGTCGCCGCGGTTCCAGGCCAGGCCGGCATCGACGAACGGCGCGACCTCGGTGGGCACGAAGCCGCTGAAGATGCCGAACTCCTTCGTGCCGAAGAGCGGGATGCGCAGCTCGGCGTTGGCCACGGCGATCTTCGAGCCGAACAGGCGGTCGAATACCGGGCAGGTACCGGTGGCGGGATTGCCGTTCGCGCACTCGTCGAGGCCGATCGAGCCGAACTCGTAGCCGCGGACCAGGCCGATGTCGCCGACGTAGAGCGGCTGGATCAGAGGGCTCTCCGAGTCGCGGCCGTAGCGGCCGTAGTGCAGGCCGCGGATCGCGAACGTCACCGGCCGCGCGAACCAGTAGTGGCGGTAGTCGGCCAGCGCGGTCTCGAAGTGGAGGTCGCCGCTGAGGGCGTCGACTTCGTAGCGGTAGCGCGAGCCGCGCAGCGGCGAGACGAAGCCGAAGACGGCGCTGTCGCCGACGAGCGCCGCCGAGACGCGGGCCAGGTTGAACGAGAAGTTCGGGCCGAACGGCGTCGTGGTGTCGTCGATGATCTGATCGCCGAGGACCGTCAGCACTTCCTCCTCGGTCTTCAGCGACTGGTGCTGCACGCCGGCGGTGAACTCCACGCGCTGGATGGTGCTGAACGGATACTGGATCACGCCGGAGAGATCATCGAAGCGATTGATCTGGCGGTCCTGGATGATCTGGTCCACCTGCGTCGGCTGGCCGTTGATGTTGACGACCGTCGAGCCGACGCCGGTGGCGGCGCTGATGTAGGGGAGATGCGTGTAGTCGGCGCCCCAGTTCACGCGGTGGGTCTGGTTGAGGTAGAAGACCTCGCCCTCGAACTGATCGGCGAACGTGCCGAAGCCGGAGTTGCCCTGGCCGGCGATGGCGAAGCCGATGCTGTGCTCGCCGAGGATGTCGGTGAACTCCGCGGCCACGCTGCCGCCGATGCCTGCGCCGAAAGTGCTGACGCCGACGCCGATCGTCGGCGGCCCGACGTAGGCGAGGTGCAGCGCCGAGGAGTACCCCGTCGTGGTGAAGCCGGCGGAGGTGCGCGGCAGTCCGCGCTCCGGATTCGAGAGATAGGCCTGGATGCGCGACGGCGTGCCGCGCAGCGGCGGGAGCTGTCCGGCCGGCACGCTGTTCGGCGGAAGGTCGAGCGAGGCCAGCTTCGTGCCGGCCGCGTTCGCCGGCAAGGTATAGATGTTGTAGTTGTCGTCCTCGAAGAGCGAGACGGCGATGTTCCCCGCGCGCGAGGCCACGCTCAGCGCCGGCGACAGGTCGGTGATGCCGGCCACGCCGGTCTGCACGCGGGTGATGCGGGAGATGCTGCCGTCGCCGAAGTTGTAGCGGTAGACGTCCGCGACGCCCTCGGGGTTGGCGATGAAGTAGACGCCGCTGCCGTCGGTGGAGAACTGCGGGTTGATGTGCTTCGCGCCTTTGAACAGCGGGAGGACGCGGATGCGGCCGTTGTCGATGTCGCAGGTGGCGATGCCCATGTCCGCGAAGGACAGCGTGTCCAGGCTTCCCCCTTCGGCGCGGTCGGTGACGAAGGCGATGGTCTTGCCGTCGGGCGAGAAGGCCGGCTGCAGGTCTGCGTACTTGTCGTTGGTCAGGCGCTTGACCTGCTTCGAGTCGAGGTCGTAGAGGAAGAGGTCGCTCGCGGCCATCGTCTGCGCGGACATGGCGATGGTGTGGCCGTCGGGCGACCAGCTCACGGTGTTGATGGAGTCGACGCCGGGGACGCGGATGTGCTGCACGCGTCCGCCGTTGACGTCGACGATGCCGAGGTAGTTGTCGCCGCGCTCGAAGGTGACGAAGGCGAGCTTCGTGGAGTCGGGCGACCAGGCGCCGGCGGAGTCGATGAAGCGCAGCGCATCCATGTGCGGGTCGCGCCCGGTGGAGGCGAGCCTGCGGACCACGCGGCCGGTGTGGGCGTCGGCGAGGAAGAGGTCGACGTCGAAGATCTCGCGCGTGGAGAGGAAGGCCAGGAAGTTGCCGTCGGGGCTGAGGGCGGGGCCGACGTTGAGCATGCCGCGCTGACCCTTGCGAGTCTCGCCGATGAGGGCGTTGCCGAGGTTGGCCGGGCGGTCCTTGAGCACCGGGTCGTACATCTGCCGCGCCGACTCGACCCAGTCGAGGAAGAGCTGCTTCGACGGCACGCCGAGGGCGCGCTCGAAAGCGCCTTCGGGCCCGGCCAGGCCGGCGGCGAGGAAGTAGCGGACGACGGCGTCGTCGCCGAAACGGCCGCCGATGTAGGCCATGAGCGACTCGCCGTAGCGGTAGGGGAAGTAGCGCGGGTCGTTCAGCTTGCGGAGGTTGTCGGGCATGCGGTTGCGGACGGTGGCGTCGCGGATCCACATCGCCGTCAGCGGGTCGACGCGCCCCTTCGAGAAGTACTCGGCCATGCCCTCGACGAGCCACAGCGGCAGGAGCTCGAGGTTGAAGCGGCGGCGGTTGTTGGAGAGCGACGCGGCTACGTCGAACTGGAAGACGTGCACGAGCTCGTGGCCGAGAACGTGATCGTTTTCCGCGTAGTCGCCGGTCAGCGGCAGCACCACGCGATTCATGAACGGATCGGTGAAGCCGCCCGTGCCTTGTCCGATGATCTCGGGCGTCGTCGTGGTCTGCTGGAAGTCGGCCGCGTTGGCGTAGAGGACGATCGGCTTGCGGGCGAAGGTGTGGTTGAAGACGTCGGAGAGCCGGACGTACCAGCGCTCGGCCATGCGTCCCATGTCGTTGACCACGTCGGCTTCGCGGTCGTAGTAGTAGATGTCGAAGTGCTCGGTCTTCAGGACCTTGAAGTCGAAGTGCTCCCACTGGACCTTGTTCTTGCCGAAGTATTGAGCCTGTGCGGAGCCGGCGATAAAGATGAGAAGGAGAACGGAGAGGAGGAGTTTGCGCATGTACACCTCACTGGATTGGGCCTGAGCGGCTGCAATCGTACTGCCACGGTGTGTTTCGAAGGTGTTTCAAGGGTACAGGTGACAGGTGACGGGCGACAGGTGGCAGGACGCGAGCACACCACCTGGCACCTGTTCCCTGTTCCCTACTGATGCAGCACCTTAAACGCATGCGTCCATGACCCCGAGCGCAGCCCGTGCGCGACCCATACGATGCACATCGGCTCCAGATGGCGGGCGCCGTCGATGCCGCCGACGTCGACGACGCCCCAGCCGAAGGCGTCGCAGATCTGGCCGACTGTCCTCTTTGCGCTCTCATCGTCACCGCAGATGAACATGTCGGGCGGACCGCCGGGGAGCTGGGGCTTGTAGAAGAGGCCATTGCCGACGGTGTTGAAGGCCTTGACGACGCGGGCGCCGCGGAGCTGGCGCTGGACCTGCTCGCCGAGGGAGTCGTCGAAGCCGACGAAGAGCTTTGGCGCGCCGGTGCTGAAGTCGAGGGGGTTGGTGGCGTCGATGACGACCTTGCCGTCGAAATTCTGCGGGCCGGCGAGGCGCAATGCCTCGGTCGTGGCCGTGCCGAGCGTGGCCAGGGCGATGAGGTCGCCGAACTTGGCTGCCTCCTCGAACGTGCCGCTGCGGACGCCCGCGCCGGCGCCGGCGACGAAGTCGGCCAGCTTCTCCGGCGAGCGCGAGCCGATCATGACTTCGTGCCCCAGCGCCGCGAACGCGCGCGCGAACGATTTCCCGACGTCTCCCGATCCGAGGACTCCGACGTTTACTTTGCTCATGCGCCGGGAGTGTACTCCGCGCTCGGCGGCAGCGTCTGCACGAAGCCGAGCATGGCCAGCCGCCGCGTGGCCGTGACGATTGCGACCCAAATGATTTGCAGCGTTCGCCGCTCCGCGGGAGTCATTCGTCGCGGAGTGTACCTATACTTTGCCCATGCGCACCGGATGGATTGCCGCCGCGGTCGTGGCGGCGCTGGCGCTCGGCACGTTCGCCGCGGTCACTCGCGAGGTCAGGCACGAGGTCAGGCACGAGCAGTCGCTCGGGCCGAACCCCGTCGTCGTGGAGCTCTTCACCTCGCAGGGGTGATCGAGCTGCCCGCCGGCGGACAGGTTGGTCCGCGAGCTCGTGAACGACGCCGCGCTGCGCGGGAAGGTGATCCCGCTCGCGTTCCACGTCGACTACTGGGACCGCCTCGGCTGGCGCGACCCGTTCTCCGCTCCTGACTGGACGCATCGGCAGCAGTTCTACGTGCGCGCCCTCAGCCTCAACTCCGCCTACACGCCGCAGATGGTCGTCAACGGCGCGCGGCAGTTCGCCGGCACGAACGCCGCGGCGCTCGACGCGGCGCTGGCCGAGCAGTCGCGGCAGACGCCGTTCGGAACGGTGCACGTGTCGCTGGCGCGCGCCGAGGGTTTGAAAGTGTCGATCAACGCGAAGGTCACGGCCGCCGCGCCGACCGACGTCGTCCTCGCCGTCTACGAGGACGGCATCAGCACGAAGGTCCAGGCCGGCGAGAACAGCGGCCTGACGATCGACAACGACGCCATCGTGCGAAGGCTCCTGCGCGTGAGCACGGGCTCGGTCGACACGACGGTGGCCATTCCGCTCGACAAGAGCTGGAAC
>JBKOUP010000168.1:0-6156 GCA_046723495.1 Acidobacteriota bacterium | reverse complement strand
GGCGTGTACGGCGTCGCGCCCACCGGCGCCATCGGGATCGGCTGCGGCACGCACGGGCGCGAGCCGAGGGCGATCGTGATCGGAAGAAAGCCGGTGCAAAGCTCGCCGTTGAACGGCGCGACGGAGACGTCGGTCGGCCCGGTGACGACGAGCGACGGATTGCTTCCCCACGTCGTCTTGACCTTGAAGACGTGCACGACGTAGCCGGTGCTGCCGTCGGTGTCGGGCGAGCCGTGCTGCACGACGACGGCCGGCGCGCCGGCGGGCGGGGGCGTGAGGCTGTCGAGGTCCGCGGGGAGCGCGCCGCCGTAGACGAATTCGTTCGTCGCGCTGCTGAAGCCGAAGTTGTAGAACTGGTACGTGGCCGGAAGTCCGGCCAGCATGCGCGCGCGGTCGAGGACGTAGAGACCCTGGAAGAAACTGCCGTCGGACCCGAACTGGTGCGTGGTGATGTAGTAGCCGTCGGGCCAGACGCCGACGTGCGGATAGTCGACGAAGAGCGCCGGGTCGGCGGCGGAGCTGGTGCGGAAGTCGTAGAGGTAGTACGAGCCGAGCGGGTCGCCGCTGACCGAGACCGCCACGCACTGGTGCGAGAACGAGCCGTCGCCGGCGCCGACGGCGAACTGCGTCAGCATCCAGCGGTCGGCGAGGATGTCGTACTCGGCGATCGGATCGCCGTCGTTGTGCGACGCGCACGTCCCGCCGAGGCTCTGGAAGAGCGTGTTGCCCTTGACCGGGCCGAAGAGCAGGTGGCCGCTCTTGTCCCAGACGGCGAGCTTCGTGTTGACCCACTGGACGTAGTGGTTGCGGCCGACGCGGCCGTTCGTGTCGGGAGGGGCGGAGTTCGAGACGCCGACGCCGTCGAAGTTCAGGCCGAGGACGTCGGGCGAGCGGGCGGGATTGAGCGCGCTCTGGACGACCGTGTCGGCCGGCGCGGCGACCCCGGCGGCCGTCTTCCGCGGCACCTCGAAGTTCGGGACGATATGGGGCTTGTCGGCGATGTCGCCGGTGCCGGCGAGGCTGCGAAGGGGAGGTGAGACGACGGGAACTGTAAGCGGTGTAGCTGCGAAGATTGCCGTCTGTGCAAGGAAAACGAACGGGATTACCTTGAATAACCTCCGCATCTTGACGTCCCTCTCTGCAAATTCGGTAGTGACGCTACCGCAGAAAGCAAAAGTCGCGCCCGCTCTACTTCGTGTAGACCGTCACCTCGGCCGACGATCCGGCAGGCACCTGGTCCGCCGGCGGCCCGTTCCAGGCGATGCGCACCGGCACGCGCTGGACGACTTTGACGAAGTTCCCGGAGGCGTTGTCGGGCGGGATGAGGGAGAACTGCGCCCCGGTGCCGCCGGAGAGGCTCTCGACTTTGCCCTCGAAGTCGCGGCCGCCGAGGGCGTCGACCTTGACGCGGGCGCGCTCGCCGGGGCGGAGGCGCTTCATCTGCGTCTCCTTGAAGTTGGCGATGATGTAGGTCGTCCGCAGCACGATCTGCACGATCGGCTGCCCCGCCGCGACGAAGGAGCCGGCGTGCACGCCGAGGCGCGAGGCGATGCCGTCCGCCGGCGCGGGCAACGGCGCCGCGCGCTTCGTTGATCGCGGCGGCCGAGGTGTCGACGTTCTCGCGCGCGTTGCGCTCCGCGCCGCGCGCCGCTTCGAGTCCGCCCCTCGCCGTCGCCGCGGTCATAGTCGCACGCGAGTCGGCGTCGGCGGCCTGGGCACGCGCGGTCTCGACGTCGCTCTGCGCCTGGGCGAGCTTCACGAGCATGTCCTGCGGATCGAGCTCGACGAGGAGATCGCCGATGGACGGCCTGATTCTCGCGAATGTGCACGGCCACGACCTGCCCGGCCACGCGAGGAGGTAGAGCCGCGCCACCGCGGCGGCGACGTCGTTCTCCGCCGCCTCGACTTCATAGCGCGACGCGGTCTCCGTCTGTCGCAGCGCCTGCAATCGTCGCAGCGCGGCGAGGTGGGCGTCCGTCACGTTGAAGGGCCCGACGACGGGCGGCTGCCCCGGGATCTCGAAGCCGAACGTGGGCCAGGTTGATCGACTGGTTGTAGCGCAGCAGCCGCGCATCGACCTGCGGCAGCAGCGCGCCGAACGCCTCCCGCCGCGCCACCAGGGCCCGCTCTGCGGCCGAGCGCGCAAGCTCGGCCTGGGTCCCGGCGCGCAGCGCCAGGCGCACCGCCTCCGGCAGGCTCAGGTGCAGAGTCTCGGCTTCAACGGGAAGCGCAAACGCCAGTAGAAGAAGGAAAGCGACACGGCAAGGCATCCGTCAAAGATCCGCGCGACGAAGTGCAAGCGCGTCGCCATGCGTATTTAACAAGTAGTTAGTTGACAATCGCTAACGACACGCGAATATTTGAAGGCAGGACCGTCGTTTTCGGAAATCAGCCAGCGGGGAACCAGCCATCATCACTGTCGACCAATTGCCGGAGAGCCGGCGCGCGATCCTTCTCACCCTCAAGCGTGAAGGACCGTCGACGATCGCCCGTCTCGCTGCCGGGCTCGAGCTCACCGGTGAGGCGGTGCGCCAGCAGCTCCTGCAGCTGCAGCGCGAAGGCTGGGTCGAGGCGAAGATCGCGCGCGAGTCGGAGCGTGGCCGCACCGGCCGCCCGGCGACGCGCTACAGCCTCACGGAGGCCGGCGATCATCTCTTCCCGAAGAACTATGACCTCTTGAACGTCACCGTTCTCGATGCGATCCAGAACGAGCTCGGCCCCGAGGCGGCGATGCGCGTGCTGCGCCGCGTCACCGACGAGCGCGTGGCTGCGGCCGAGGGGCAGGTGCGCGGGCGGCCGCTCGAGGAGCGCGTGCAGGCGCTGAAGAGCCTCTACTTCGAGAGCGATCCGTACATGGACGTCGAGCCCGCCAGCGACGGCTTCTACCTCGTCGAGCGCAACTGCCCGTACTTCAACACGGCCATGCGCCGCCCGGTGCTCTGCAACGTCTCCGTCAACGCCCTCACGCGCCTCCTCGGCGTGCGCGTCGAGCGCGAGCAGCGCTTCCAGAACGGCGACGGCCGCTGCGTGTTCCACGTGCACGCGAACGAGCCGGCCGAGGGGACGGAGTTTCGCGTGGAGGAGGGGTCTTAGTTACGCCCCCCACTCAACCCACACCGTCTTCACATTCACGAACTCCCGAATCCCCTGCTCCCCGAGCTCACGGCCGAAGCCGGAGTGCTTGACGCCGCCGAAGGGGACGCGCGGATCCGAGGCCACCATCGCGTTGACGAAGACCTGCCCGGCCTCGATGCCGGCGATGAACCGCTCGGCCTCGGCGCGATCGCGCGTGAAGACGGCGCTGCCGAGTCCGAAGTTCGTGTCGTTGGCGACGGCGATGGCCTCCTCGGCGTCCTTGACGCGGAAGAATGACGCGACGGGGCCGAACGTCTCCTCGCATGCCGCGGGCGCGTCGTGCGGGATCGACGACAGCACCGTCGGCGCGTAGAAGTTTCCGCGGTCGCCGACGCGCGTCCCGCCGCAGAGCAGCGTCGCGCCGGCCTCGACCGACTTTCGCACCTGCGCTTCGATGTCGTCGACGATCTGCGGCATCGCCAGCGGCCCGACGTCGGTCGACTCGTCGAGCGGATCGCCGACTTTGAGCGCGCGCATGGCCTCGACGAAGCGCCGCTCGTACTCGTCCGCGATCGCCTCGTGCACGATGAAGCGCTTCGCGGCGATGCACGACTGCCCGTTGTTGACGATGCGCGCCTTCACGCCGGTCGAGACCGCGTCGCCGAGGTCCGCGGAGGGCATGACGATGAACGGATCGCTGCCGCCGAGCTCGAGGACGCTCTTCTTGATCCGCTTCGCCGCCGTGCTGGCCACCGAGGCGCCGGCGGGCTCGCTGCCGGTGAGCGTCGCGGCCTTCACGCGGTCGTCTTCGAGCACGCGCGCCACCTGCTGCGCGCCGATGAGCAGCGTCTGGAACTCGTGCGCGTCGAAGCCGGCGTCGCGGAAGACCTCCTCGATCGCCAGCGCCGACTGCGGCACGTTCGACGAGTGCTTGAGCAGCCCGGTGTTGCCGGCCATCAGCGCCGGCGCGGCGAAGCGGAAGACCTGCCAGAACGGGAAGTTCCACGGCATGACTGCGAGCACCGGCCCGAGCGGCTCGTAGCGGACGTAGGAGTCCGTGGCGCTTGTCTTAATGTGCTCGTCGGCCAGGTGCCGCTCCGCATTCTCCGCGTAGTAGCGGCAGACGAGCGCGCACTTCTTCACCTCGGCGACCGCGGCGGTGACCGGCTTCCCCATCTCCAGCGTGATGGTGCGCCCGTAATCGTTCGCGCGCGCCTCGAGGATCTCTGCGGCGCGCGCCATGCGCTGGGCGCGCTCGGCGAAGGATCGCCGGCGGTTGACGGCGAACGCCTCCGCGGAGCGCTGCAGCGCGGCCTCGATGCCGGCTTCGTCCAACGGTTCGAATGACCTCAGCAACTCACCCGTGGTAGGGTTGATCGAAGCAATCTTCATCGTCCAAAACCTCGTCGGAAGGAGCTCTCATGAAGCATATTCGCTTCCTCGCCTCTCTTCTTTCGTTTGCGCTGTTCATGCCTTTGGCCGCGTTCGGGCAGAGCAGCAACGGCGCCATCAACGGCAACGTCGCCGACGATTCCGGCGGCGCATTGCCGGGTGTCACCGTGACGGCCACGAACACCGCCACCGCGGCGACGCGCACCGCCGTCAGCAATACCACCGGGCACTACGAGATCCCGCTGCTGATCCCGGGAACGTATCGCGTCAGCGGCGAGCTGTCGGGCTTCCAGCCGGTCAAGTTCGACAAGGTCGTCGTCAACGTCGGCACGAGCGTCACGCTCGACTTCAGGATGAAGCCGGGCGTCGCCGAGACCGTCACCGTCACCGCGGCCGCGCCGCTCATCGAGACGACGAAGTCCGAAGTCTCCTCGGTCGTCAACGACACGTCGATCCAGAACCTCCCCGTCAACGGCCGCAACTTCATCGACTTCGTCCTGACCACGCCCGGCGTCGTGCGCGATCCGCGCAGTGGCGACATCAGCTTCGCCGGCCAGCGCGGCACGCTGAACAGCATCGTCGTCGACGGCGCCGACAACAACAACACCTTCTTCGGCCAGGCCCTCGGACGCACCGGCTCCGGCCGCGCGCCGTACCAGTTCAGCCAGGACGCGGTGAAAGAGTTCCAGGTCAACTCGAATGGCTACTCGCCCGAGTACGGCCGGGCCGGCGGCGCGGTCATCAACGTGATCACGAAATCGGGGACGAACGACTTCGACGGCTCGCTCTTCGAGTTCTATCGCGACAAGAAATACCGCGCCCAGGACTACCTCAACGTCGTGCGCGAGAACGCGACGCATCAGCCGGTAGCGAAGAGCCCGTATCACTTCAACCAGTTCGGCGGCAGCGCCGGCGGGCCAATCGTCCGCGACAAGCACTTCTTCTTCGCCAACGTCGACGCGCAGCGCAACTCCATCCCGAACGACACCTTCCTCGGCGGGACGTCGAGCGATCCGGCGGCGCAGGCGACGCTGGCATTCCTGGCCCCGCGCGCGATTCCGTACAGCCAGAACCAGAACCAGAACGTCTACCTGCTCAAGACCGACTCCGAGCTCAGCTCCGCGAACCATCTTTCGGCGCGCTTCAACCGCCAGACCTTCACCGGCGTCAACTTCGAGAACGGCGGACCGCAGAGCGCGCCGGAGCACACCGGCAACTCGCTGGTGAACACGAACACGCTCTCCCTCGTCGACGCGCACGTCTTCAGCAACGCCCTCTTCAACGAAGTGCGGGCCCAGTACGCGAAGGATCGCGAGCCCGGCCTGGCCAACAGCGATCAGCCCGAAGCGACCGTGCGCCAGGGCGCCGCGACGGTGCTGGTCATCGGGCGCAACAGCTTCAGCCCGCGCGAGACGACCATCCGCCGCCACCAGGTCGCCGACACGCTCACCTTCGTCACCGGCGCGCATACGATCAAGGGCGGCTTCGACTACAACAAGGACAACATCCTCAACTTTTTCCCCGGCAATTTCAGCGGCGTCTACATCTTCAACAACCTGGCCGACTTCCCGAACAAGCCGTCCAGCTACCTGCAGAACTTCCCCGGCCCCGGCACCGACGGCGGCACGACGCATCCCGACCTGACCGACATCGCGTTCTTCCTCGGCGACGAATGGCGCATCACGCCGG
>JBKOUP010000272.1:0-3252 GCA_046723495.1 Acidobacteriota bacterium | reverse complement strand
AAACGACCGGGGTGAAGCAGCCGCCGACGACGTCGGTGTACTGCAGCAGGTCGCCGTTCTCGAGGTTCAGCGAGTAGATGTTGTACGAGGCGAAGTTCGTCGGGTCGGGCGCCGGCGTGACCGCGGCGGCCGGCTTGGCCTTCTCCTCGGCCGTCTGCAGGATGTCGGCGGCCTTCTCCACGTTGCGCCCGGTCTGCTTGTCGGAGGCGAAGAAGATGCGCTTGCCGTCGGGAGAGAACCAGGCGTCGATGTCGTTCCAGTCGCCGCTGGTGAGCTGGTAGCGCTCCTTCGGGTTGGCCAGGTTCAGCTTGATCAGCTTCGCGTAGCCGTTGATCACCGAGGAGTAGACCAGCCACTTGCCGTCGGGCGAGAAGACCGGCGCGCCGTCGAAGAACTTGTCGTTGGTGACGTTCGCGATCTGGCCGCTGTCGCCGTCGTAGATGAAGATGTCGGGCTGGTCGCCCTTGAACGCGGCGAAGGCGATGCGCTTGCCGTCGGGCGAGTACGCGGGCGAGAGCTGCTGCTCGACGTCCATCCTCACGCTGCGCTCGATGCGGCCGTTCAGGGCGTTGATGATCATCAGGTTCCGGCCGCGCTCTTTCTTGACGAACATGGCCACGTGGTCGCCGCTCGGCGAGAAGGCCAGGTCGCGCCCCATGACCGGGCCGGTGGTCAGCATCTGCACGATGACGTACTCGTACTTGCTGGTGTAGCCGGAGGTGAGGTTGCGGAGCATCCTCCGCTCGGGGACGTTGAAGAGGATGACGTCGGCGTCTTCCTTGTAGTCGGTAATGGCCGCGAGCAGGTCGCCCGACGGCGCCGGCACCGGCGACATGTCCTCGCTCTGCACCTCGGGACCGACCTTGAACGGATCGCCGTACTCCTGCGGCTCGCCCTTGGCGACGAGCGCGGGCAGGTATTGCTTGCGCAGGTAGGTGCGGAAGCGCGTGTCGAACTCCTCGGGCGTGATGTCGAAGGCGCGCTTGAGGGCCTTGTCGACGGAGCTGCCGAGGGTGTTGCGGTACTCGTAGAGGAAATCGCGGATCCCTTCCCATCCCCACTTCTGCTGGATGAACGCGAAGACGGCGTGGCCGAAGCGGTAGGCAAAGTAGCCTCCGCCCTGCGCGCGGGTGATCGGCGGGATCTGATCGTTGACGACGGCGTCGCGCAGGACCATGCGGTCCTTCGAGTCCTCGTCCTGCCCCATGAACGAGGCCAGGCCTTCCATGAGCCACAGCGGCGGGTTCGCGGTCACGGTCTTGCCGAGCTTCCCCTGGAAGAGGAGCTCGTATTCGAAGATGTGGGTGAGCTCGTGGTGGACGAGCTGGAGGAGCTTCTCGTCGGTGGTGTCGATGGGCAGCACCATCCGGTTGCGGGCCGGCTCGGCGAAGGCGCCCACGCCCTCGGGGATGAAGTTGAGGTCGACGTTGGTCTGCTCGAAGGCGGAATGGGTCTGGTAGTAGAGCAGGGGGATCTTCTTCGAGATCTGGAAGTTCAGCTTGCGCGAGTTGTCGTCGTACGCGCTCTCGGCCATGTTCACCACGCGCTGCAGCGACGACTTTTCCTCGTCGTAGAAGTAAATGTCGAAGTGCGTGGAGTGATAGATGTTCCAGTGGAACTTGTCGTAGACGATCTTGTTCTGGCCGAAGGGGAGCGCCGGCGTGGCGAGCGCGACCGCAAGAATGAAGACAACAATGATCCTTCGCACGAGCCCTCCGATCAGTCCTGAGTCCTGGGACTCAGCACCTCATCTCAGTCCGTGAACACGTACCGTGTGGCCGACGTCTCCTGCGGCACGAAGATGCCGACGAGCTGGCCTTCGAGGGACCGCAAATTCTCGAACAGGCCGAGGATCTCGTCGTAGTTGCGCTGGTCGAATTCCTTGAAGTCCCGGAAATTGTCCTCCAGCACCTTCTCTCCCGTGTCGGCGTTGAAGACGGCGATGTCGATGTCGAAGACGAAGCCGGTGGTGTCGATCATGACCTGCCGGTAGTAGGTGTGCCCGTCCGCGGGCGAGACGAACTCCTCGGTCTTGTAGCCGGACTTGTCAGCGATGTCGAAGTCGAGGACGCCGCTGATGATGTAGTCGGCGCCGGTCTTCTGGCCGAGGCTCTTCCAGAAGTCGCGGTTGGCCTCGAGCGACTTCATGTCCGTGCCCGGCAACCGCGTCGGAGGCATGTCGACGAGGCGCAGCTTCGTCGTCTTGAGCAGCTGCTTGCGCAGGTAGCGCTGGAACTCGCCCTGGACGTCGACCTTCGAGGCCCGGTCGTTCTTCTTTTCGCCGTTGTTGGCGATGACGAACGGGGCGATGGCGATCTTCTCGTCGCCGCTGATGGCCAGCTTCGGCTTGAGCGGCAGCTTGAGCTTGACTTCCTGAACGCCCGCCGCGGCGGCGAGCGGAAACAGCGCGGCGACGGCGACGATGGCAATGCGATTCATACGAGACCTCCGGGAGGGGGAACGGGCGGCTTGGGCGGCGGCAGATCGCTCGGCGGCGCCGGCGCGGGCGTCGGCTTCACCGGCGTGGCGCCGGTGGCGGGCGGGATCGGCGCGGGATTCGTGTCGACGATGGAGGCCGTGCCTCCCGCGGCCGGCATGGCCGGGCCGCCGGCGGCCTTCGTCTCCTTCGCCTGGCGCTTGCGGTTGCGGGACAGGAACTCCACGTAGCGCGAGTAATTTTTCTGGATGTAGGCGTTGGTGCGGTCGAGCTTGAGCGCTTCCAGGTACTCCTTGCGGGCGTTCTCGAAGTCGCCGTTGGCCTCGTAGGCGACGGCCAGGTTGTTGTGGGCGCGGGCGTCGTTGGGATCGATCTCCACGGCGCGCTTGAAGCGGAACATGGCCTCGCGCCAGAGGTTCATCTTGGCCATCTGAACGCCGAAGTCGTCCTGCGCCGCCGGTTTCTGCAGGTTCTCGTGCGCGCACGCGGCCGCGAGCAACCCAACTGCGATGACCGCCACCACCCGTTTCATCCGATCTCCTCCGGGCGTATACTTCACGACGCCCACCTCCCATCGGCCCACCCTTCGGCACCGAAACTTCGAATGTCCGATGTTGCGATTCGCGACCGCCTGCTCGCGTACGCGTTGCTCGGCTACATCACACCCGCTCGCGCACGCCTGCTGATTGATTCCGGCAGTTTACACAACGCCTCAGCCAGTCTCATTCGACAGGGCTTGAGGATAGACGATCCTGTACGCGAGAGGGAGGTCAGAGACCCGTTACAAGTGGAGCGGGTGCGCCGCGGCCTCGATC
>JBKOUP010000135.1:0-7184 GCA_046723495.1 Acidobacteriota bacterium | reverse complement strand
GTACAGGACGCCGCGGCGCAGCGGATCGGCCCACAGCCTTCGCTCGACCGGCACCTCGAAGTTCGTCGAGAAATGCTCCGCCTTGCCGGTGGCGGCGTCGTAGTGGAAGAGCTGCGGCACCAACGATGCGCTGACCAGTTCGTTGTCGAACGCGTAGACGTCGCCGGCGCCGTCGACGGCGATCTCGCGGCACGAGATCGGGTCGCCGCCGCTGATCGGCTCCCAATGCTCGCCGCCGTCATCGCTGCGCCAGACGCTGCCGAGCGTCGCGCCCGTGACGGGGTCGACGACGTCCGCGGTCGCGTAGAGCCGCGACGCGTGCGGGTCGGCGGCGATGCCGCGAACCGAGGTCGGGACCGCCGGCAGCGTCGCCACCGGCGTGAAGGGCGCGAGCGTCGCCAGCGGCGCGTGAGACCAGCCGCGCAACGTGCCGACGTACAGGAGATCGCCGACGATGACGACGTTCGTCACGGGTGTGGCGACGACCGTCTGCCACGTCTGCGCGCCGTCGGCGCTGACGAGGAGTCCGGAAGACGTCGCCGCGAAGAGGCGGCCGCCGGCGAGCGCCAACTGAGAGACCTCGCCTGCCATCGTCTGCCCGGCCCATGTCACGCCGTTGGTGCTGACGAGGATGGCGTGCGCGTCGAACGTGTCCAGGCCGTAGCGCGCGTGAGCGTCGCCGACGATTTGCCGCGTCGGCAGGCCGCTGCCGCTGTGGAAAATGCCGGCGCGATAGATCGTGTGCGGAGGCAGCGGATCGATGGTGAGGCCGAGCGTGCAGGCGCTCGTCTCCTGCTGCCAGCTATCGCCGCGGTCGTGCGAGACGAAGACGCCGGCGTTCGCCGGATGTGACGACGAGCAGAAGCCGAAGAGCCAGAGGTTCGCCGGATTCGACGGATCGATCGCGATCTGCACGCCGAACGCGGCGTCGCTGCCGAACGGCGTCCACGTCGCGCCGCCGTCGTCGGAGCGGCGGAGGCCGCCGACGTCGTAGACGATCTCCGCGTTCAGCGGATCGACGACGACGTAGGTCCCGCCGACGCTGCTCCGCGGCTCGAACGTCGTGCCGCCGTCATCGGAACGATAGAGCGTGCCGCGGTTCACGGCGTAGATGACGGAAGAGACCGCGAAGCTGGGCGTGCCTCGCGTCAGCGGGAAATGCGTGGTGAAGGCGAGAGAGAAAACCAGGGGCACCAGGAGCGGGGTCACTCGTCAAATACGCAGCGCGGCGGGAAATCGTCACACGCTCGTGTCAGGCGTCCCCAACCTTGTCCGACCGCCGACGTATAGTCCGCCGACATCGATCTGAAGGAGCCATCGTGAAACGACACCTCTGCGCCGCGGCAGCGATGCTGCTCGCGCTCGCCTTGCCCGTTTTCGCCCAGGACCCGCCGAAGCCGGACGCGAAGCCCGCCGACGCCAAGGCCGCCGCGCCCGCCGAGAAGCCAGCCGAGCCGGCCAAGTTCGTCAAGCAGCACAAGATGAAGATCGGCGGCGCCGACTTCGCCTACACCTCCACGGCCGAGGAGATCTTCCTCAAGGATGCGGACGGGAAGAACACGGCCAGCTTCTTCACGATCGCCTACACGAAGGACGGCGTCGCCCATCCCGAGGATCGCCCGATCACGTTCGTCTTCAACGGCGGGCCGGGCTCGGCTTCCGTGTGGCTGCACTTCGGCCTCGTCGGGCCGAAGATCGTCGACCTCCCCGCCAACGCCGGCGATCCCGGCGGCCCGCCGTACAAGTTGCGCGACAACACCGCCACGATCCTGCGCGCCACCGACATCGTCTTCATCGATCCCGTCGGCACCGGCTACAGCCACGCCATGGGCGACAAGAAGGGCGACGATTTCTGGGGCTACGACGAGGACGCCGACTCGGTCGCGGAGTTCATCCGCACCTTCATCACCGCGCACGATCGCTGGAACTCCCCCAAATACATCCTCGGCGAGAGCTACGGCGGCATCCGCTCGGCGATGCTCGTGCCGCGGCTGCAGGGGAACCTCAACGTCGGCCTCAACGGCATCATCCTGATCTCGCCGGCGCTGAACATGGGGACGCTGCCCTTCGTCGTGCAGGGCAACGACCTCACGTACGCGACGCACCTCCCCGCGCTCGCGGCCACGGCGTACTACCACCACAAGCTTCCCGATCCGTGGAAGGACCGCGCCACGCTGCTGCGCGAGGTCGAGAAGTTCGCGTCGACGGATTACCTCCTCGCGCTCTTCCAGGGCGACAAGCTCTCGAAGGCGGACAAGGAGCGCATCGCCGAGCAGATGCACCGCTACATCGGCCTGCCGAAGGACTACATCCTCCGCAGCGATCTGCGCGTCTACGCGATCCGCTTCATCAAGGAGCTGCTGCGCGATCAGGGGAAGTCGATCGGCCTTCTCGACGGCCGCTACGCGCAGGATGAGCTCGACAACGTGGCCGAGTTTCCCGACAGCGATCCGTTCAACGCCAAGACGGGACCGTTCTACATCTCCACGTTCCAGTCCTATCTCCGCAACGACCTCGGCGTCGACTGGACGAAGCGCTACAACCCGCAGAACGGCGAGGCGAACCAGAAGTGGAAGCGCCCCGCGCGCGGCCGCGGCGCGTTCTCCGGTTTCGTCGATACGACGGCGGCGCTGGCGCAGGGGACGAAGGACAACGAAGCGATGCGCGTCTTCGCCGCGGCCGGCTACGACGACCTGACGACGTCGTACTTCGCCACGCGCTACATGCTCGAGCACAGCGGCATCGACCCGAAGCGCCTGACGATCAAGGACTACGACGGCGGGCACATGATGTATCTGTACCGGCCGTCGCAGGAGGCGCTGTCGAACGACATCGTGGCCTTCATCGAAGCTCGGCCATCGACTTCAGCCGCCGCTGCTTCTCAGTGACGAACCAGCGCATGTGCCGCGTGACGAAGAGCGCGTCCGCGGCACGGCCGACGATGCCGAAGGGCGAGCGCCAGGTGATGACGTCGCGCATCACGGTCACGCCGCCCTCCGCGTAGAACTCGTGGACGTGGCGCAGCTCGCGGAGCGCGCCACGGACGCCCTCGTCGACGAAGCGCCGCGGCGGATCCATCTCCGTGATGCGCACGGTCAGGCGCTGGCGCACGCCGAGGTGCCGTCCTTCGAAGGTGAGGAGATCGCCGAGATCGAGGAGGCCGGAGGTGCGCCCCGGCTCGACGACGCGCTCGCCGGTGAACGACGACGAGGCCGCGTGCGCGCCGACGTCGCGGGCGAGGTCGAAGACGCGCTCGATCGGCGCGGCGATGCGGGTCTCGATCACGATCGTCGGCAGATCACTTCCCCGTGAAGTTTGCCGCCCGCTTCTCCAAGAACGCGCGCATCCCTTCCTTCGTGTCGTCGGTCGCGCAGAGCAACCCGAAGAGCGTCGCCTCGAGGAGCTGTCCGGCGTCGGCCGGCATCTCGCTGCCGATGACGACGGCCTCGATGGCCGCCTTCACCGCCAGCGGCGCGCGCGAGGCGATCTTCTTCGCCAGCTCCTCGCACACGGGCAGCAGCTGATCGAGCGGCACGACGCGGTTCACCAGACCGATGCGCGCGGCCTCGTCGGCCTTGACCCGCTCGCCGCTGCAGATCAGCTCGAGGGCGCGGCCTTTGCCGAGGAGTCTCGCCATCCGCTGCGTGCCGCCGTAGCCTGGGATGATCCCGAGCGTCACCTCGGGCAGCCCGAGCTGCGCGTTCTCCGAGGCGATGCGGATGTGGCAGGCCAGCGCCAGCTCGCAGCCGCCGCCGAGGGCAAAGCCGTTCACCGCGGCGATCACCGGCTTGGGGAAGCGCTCGATGAAGTTGAACACCTCCTGGCCGCGCTGCGACGTCTCCTTGCCGCTGACCGGCGTCTGCGCGGCGAGCTCGTTGATGTCCGCGCCGGCGACGAAGGCCTTCTCGCCGCCGCCGGTGACAATCACCGCGCGCACGCTGTCGTCATCGCGGGCCATCTGAAAGACGCGGTGCAGCTCCGCGACCGTTGCCGCATTCAGCGCGTTCAGGACTTTCGGGCGATCGATGGTCAGCCGGAGGATGCCGTCGGCGACGGCGACTTTGACGTTCTCGTAATCCATGTGCGTTATTTCCTGTCGAACGGCACCGGCTTGCCCGACGCGTAGTCGTAGAAGCCCGCGCCCGATTTGCGGCCGTAGCGCCCGGCCAGGACCATCTTCCGCAGCAGCGCCGGCGAGGCGAAGCGCTTCTCGCGGTACTCGTCGAACATCACGTGGGTGATGAAGTACGTGGTATCGAGGCCGACGAAGTCGAGCAGCGTGAACGGTCCCATCGGGTAGCCGCAGCCGAGCTGCATGGCCTTGTCGATGTCCTCGATCGAGCCGACGCCTTCCTCGTACGCGCGGACGGCATCGAGCAGGTACGGCACGAGGAGGCGGTTGACGATGAAGCCGGAGTTGTCGCGGCAGGCCACCGGCTCCTTGCCGACGGACTTGGCGAAGTCGAAGGCGGCGTCGAAGGTCTCGTCGGAGGTGAGGATGGTGCGCACGACTTCGACGAGCTTCATCATCGGCACGGGGTTGAAGAAGTGCAGGCCGACGAACTGCTTCGGCCGCGCCGTGGCCATCGAGAGCTCGGTGATGGTGAGCGACGACGTGTTCGAGGCGAAGATGGCCTCCGGCTTCACGACCTTGTCGAGCTGCGCGTAGGTCTCGCGCTTGAGCTGGGCGTTCTCGATGATGGCCTCGATGACGATGTCGCAGTCGGCGAGGTCGTCGAGCGACGTCGTGCCTTTCAGCCGGCCGAGGCAGGCGTCGCGGTCGGCGGCGCTGAGGGTGCCCTTGTCGACGAAGCGGCCGAGGGACTTCTCGATGCCTTTGAAGCCTTTGTCGATGAACGGCTGCTCGACCTCGCGCACGACGACGTTGTATCCGGCCTGCGCGCACGTTTGGGCGATGCCGGAGCCCATCAGGCCGCAGCCGAGGACCCCGACATTCTTGATGGATGCCATGGGAGGGACTCCTTTCGAAAATCGCGCGGATTGTATGCTGCGCGGCGAAATGTCGCAGCGACTCCGCCCACAGGTCATTCTCCTCGGCTTCGTCTCGCTGCTGAACGACTCGGCGAGCGAGATGATCTACCCGCTGCTGCCGGTGTTCCTGACCTCGACCCTCGGCGCGACGCCGCTGATCGTCGGGATGATCGAAGGCTCGGCGGACGCGCTGGCGTCGATCCTCAAGCTGGCCGCGGGAGCGTTGTCCGACCGGTTGCCGAAACGGAAGCCGCTGATCGTGGCGGGGTATGCGCTCGCCGCGGCGTCGCGAGGATGGATCGCGGTGGCGTCGCGATGGCCGAGCGTGCTGGGGGCGCGGCTGCTCGACCGCACGGGGAAGGGCGTGCGCTCGGCGCCACGCGACGCGATGATCGCCGATGTCACGCCGGAAGAGAGCCGGGGGAAGGCGTTCGGGTTTCATCGCGCGCTCGATCACACGGGGGCGGTGGTGGGGCCGCTTTTGGCGCTGCTGTTCCTCGATGTCGTGCACGTGCCGCTGCGGACGATTTTTTTGATCGCGGTGATTCCCGGTGCGATCGCGGTGGTGCTGTTGCTGTTGTTTCTTCGTGAGGAAACGCGCGCGGCGCGCCGGGACGGCGCGCTGACGGCCGGCGCGACGCCGGCGCGACCGCCTCTCCCGTTCTGGGTCGCGCTCTCGGCGATTTCTTTGTTCGCGCTGGCGAATAGCAGCGATGTCTATCTGATCCTGCAGGCGCATGCGGCGGGCGTGGCCACCGGGCTGCTTCCCGCGCTCTGGGCCGCGCACCACGTGATCAAGGCGCTCTTCTCGACCTCGGCGGGATCGCGGTCGGACACGGCGGGGCGGCGCAAGCTGCTTGTTGCGGGGTGGCTGTCGTACGCGGTCATCTATTTCATCTTTCCGTTCGCGCACAACACGGCGTTCTTCTTCGCGCTCTTCGTCGCCTACGCGGTGCCGTTCACGCTCAGCGAAGGGGCCGAGCGCGCCTGGATCAGCGACCTCGTGCCGGCCGAGATCCGCGGCAAGAGCTTCGGCATCTACTACCTCGCCAGCGGGCTCTACGTCCTGGCCGGGACGGCGCTTTTCGGCGCGCTGTACGAGCGCGTCTCGCCGCGCGCGGCGTTCTTCACCGGCGCGGGACTGGCCATCGCCGCGGCCGCCGTCGTCGTCGTCAGTGCGCCATCGCGTCGGCGGTCCGGCACGTAGCGCCGCTGCACGACTGCAGGGCGTGGAGCTGGCGCGCCAGGCGGTCGACCATGGCGCGGTCCGCGCTCGGATAGGCGTTGTCAAGCTCGAGCGGATCGCGCGGCAGGTTGTACAGCTCGCGCTCGCCGGTCTCGTACTCGACGTACGTCGTGTCGCGCGTGCGCAGCGCTCGATACGTCGGAATGCGCGCGCGGCCGCGGCGCTGCGTCTCCTCGAATTCCGAGGCGAACGGCTCGGTCGATCCGGCGAAGTGCTCGATCAGCACGGCGTTGCGCCACGACGTCGACTGTCCGGCCAGCAGCGGCGCAAAGGAGCGCCCATCGACGAACGACGGCGCGGCCGCGCCCGCCCAGGCCGCGAAGGTCGGCGCGAGGTCGGTCTCGACGACGAGCTCGTCGCGCGTCGCCCCCGCCGCCACGCCCGGGCCGCGCACGAGCAGCGGGACGTGGATGTCGGTCTCGTACGCGGTCTGCTTCCCTTGCTGCATGCGGTGATTGCCGAGGTGGAAGCCGTTGTCGGAGGTGAAGACGATGTAGGTGTTGTCGAGCACGCCGAGGCGCTGGAGCTCGCGGACGATCGTCTCGATCATCTCGTCGACCGACTGCAGCGACCGGATGCGCTTGCGATCGAGATTGTCGATGTTCGCGATCTGCCGCGGCCGCAGCGGCGGGAGGGCGCGGATGAAGGCGGGCTTGTCGCTGACGTCGGCCTCGTCGAAGGAGGCGTCGCGCGGCGCGGTCGCGTTCGGAAAGAGGTTCGCATGCCGCGGCGCCGGCGTGGCCGGCTGGTGGGGCGCGAACGTGGCCAGGTAGAGGAAGAAGGGCTGCTTCGCCGCGACCGCGCCGTCGATGAAGGCGACGGACTTGCGAGCCATGACGTCGACGAGGTAGTCGTCCGGCGCGCTTCCGTGCTGGACGAGGCGGCCGTTCTCGTTGAGGAGGTAATTGAATTCGCCGTAGCCGCCGCGGCTCGGGCTGTCCCACTC
>JBKOUP010000405.1:0-3742 GCA_046723495.1 Acidobacteriota bacterium | reverse complement strand
GCTCGTCGCAGTGGCCTTCGATGAGGAGGTTGAACTGCGAGTTCCTCTTCAGCCAGTTCGCCGAGTCCGTCAGCGCCGACTGCGCGTCCGCGCCGATGGCCGCTTCGTCGTAGCCGAAAAACGCGTCCTTGATGAAGCCGCGGAGCTGGGCCTGGCGGTTCGCTTCTTCGATGTTCGTGGAGAGCTGCTCCTCCGTCACCCGCGGCGCCGTGTCGGTCACGAAGTCGCTCGGCGGCGTGATCACCGGCGGCGCGACCGTCGTCGTCGTCGGCACGTTCGGCACCGTCAGCGACGCGGCCGTGTCGGGCTGCGGCTTTGGCGGCTGCACCGTCGTCTTGTGACGGCAGGCCGGGGCGGCGATGAGGGCGACCAAAACGAGTCCGCAGAGGAACCCTTTCAAAGCTTTACTCATTGCGTTTTCAACTCCTTATCGATGATATCACTCCGCTTTCTTCGACCAGTCGGGGTCCTTGTTCTCCCCGTCAAACGTGAGCTGTTGAATGTCGGTGCCGTCGACGCGCATCCGGTAGATCTGCCAGTTCCCGCTGCGGTTCGACTGGAAGGCCAGCCACCGCCCGTCGGGCGACCACGTCGGCTGCTCGTTCGAGCCCTCGCCGGCCAGGATGCGGCTCTGTCCCGTGGCCACGTTTTGGACGCGGATCTGGAAGCGCCCGTTGACCCGCGACGTGTAGGCGATCTCCTCGCCGGTCGGCGACCACGTGGCGTCGTCGTTCCACTCCCCCTCGAACGACATCCGCCTCACGTTCGACCCCTCGGCATCCATGATGTAGATCTGGGGCGTGCCGCCGCGGCCGGAGGTGAACGAGATCTGCCGTCCGTTCGGGCTCCACTCCGGCGTCGACTCGATCGACGAGTCGGTCGTGAGCCGGCGCAGGTTCGTGCCGTCATCGCGGATCAGGTAGATGTCGGGATTCCCGTTCACCGATCCGACGAAGGCGATGTCGTTGCCGACGGGCGAGAACGTCGCCGAGGTGTTGAGATTCAGCCCTGTGCGCAGCTTCACCCGCGCGCCGCCGCGGCGGCTGATGACGTACATGTCGCTCGTGCCGCCGAAGAACGACGTGTAGACGATGCGCTCGTTGTCGGGCGCCCAGCTCGGCAGGATCGACAGCGCGTGATGCTGGGTGATGCGGCGCTGGTTGCCGCCGTCCCAGTCCATCAGCCAGATCTCGAAGTTGCCGTCGCGGTTCGAGGCGAAGGCGATCTGGGAGAGGAACACCGACGGCTTGCCGTTGGCCATGCGCACCAGGTCGTTGGCGATGATGTGGGCCATGCGCGTGAGCGCGCCCTGCGTGCCGCGATAGCGCTTGCCGAACTGCGTGGCGTTGTTCGTGTCGATGAGGCGCGCCTCCACGACGTACTCCTGCCCTTCGACTTTGATCGAGGTGAGGAGGATGAACTGGGCCTTGAGCTGCTTGGCCAGCGCGGCGTCGATCGGCACGTTCGGCGGATACGGCGTCAGGGCGAAGATGCCGGAGTAGGTGAGGTCGCGCGTGAAGGGGGCGAAGAACTGCCGGTTGTAGACGTCGAGCGGCAGGGTCGTGTCGGGGCGCGGGACGATGATGGGGATCGACGTCGCGGCCTGGTTCTGGCCGATCGAGGTCGTGATCTGCGTCTGCGCCAGCGCGCTTGCGGTCATCAGCGGAAGGAGGAGGACGAGCAGTCTTCTCATCGGAAGTTTAAATGGACTCCCAAATAATTGCCAGTGTAGCCGAACGGCAGCGGCGGCAGCGGCGACGACTCCAGCACGGCGCGCAGCGCGGCGCGGTCGAACGTGCCGTTGCCGCTCGCCGCTTCGACGGTCGCCTCACGAATCGTGCCGTCGCGCTCGATGACGAAATGCACGGTGGTGGTTGGACCGGCGCCGACCTGGGGGCGAAACCAGTGCGAGCCGATCAAGGTTTTCATGCGGTCGATGTAGATCGTGTAGGGGAAGTCGCCCCCTTCGAGGCCGACGACGCCGGCGCCGCCGACGGGGACGGCGATCGCCGGCGCGGGCGGCGGCACGGCCACCGACGGCGCGGCCGTCTCCGATCCCTTCTTCGGCGACTTCCCGAACGGCGAGAGGGGGACGGTGTTCTTCTCCGGCTTCGGCGGCGCGACCGGCGGCTTGCTCTCGACGACGGGCGGCGCGGGCTTCTCCATCTTCGTCACCGGCGCTCTCACGGCAGCGGGCGCCGGCTCGATCGCGCGCGCAGCAGCGACGGGCGCGAGGCGGATCTGAATGGCCCGCGGCGTCTGCCCCTCGGCGTGGTGCAGCGCGGCCCAGATGGCCAGCGCGCTCAGGCCCCCGTGCAGCAGAAGCGACAGCGCGATGCCGGCACCGGCGCCGTTGTGCAACGCGGCGCGCTGCGCGAGCACGTCACCGACGCGGTCTTCCATTCTCCATCCTCGGCTGGGTCACCATTCCGAGCTGCTCCACCCCCGCGCGGTTCATCACGTCGAGCACCGCCACCACCTGCCCGTACGGCACGCCCTTGTCGGCTTCGAGCAGCGCGCGCTTGATGCGCAACTGCCGCAGCCGCGGGCCGAGCGTCTGTTCGAGATTCGCAGTCCCCATCGGCGCGCCGTCGAGGTAGACCGCTCCCGTCGCGGTCACCTGGATCTTCGACGGCTGGCTGGAGGCCATTTCAAAACTCTTTCCTTCCGCCGACGGGAGGGCCACGGTCAGGCCCTGCGTCAGCATCGGCGCCGTGATCATGAAGATGATCAGCAGCACGAGCATGACGTCGACGAGCGGCGTGACGTTGATCTCCGCGAGATCGCCGTAGTCGTCGCTGCTGTCGAATCGAAAGGCCATGAGTGATTAGACGCCCTCAGAGGAAGTTCCGTTCCGTCAAATTCAAAAACTCGAGCGTGAAGTCTTCCATCTCTCCGCGCGCGCCGCGCAGCTTCTGCACGAAGTGGTTGTAGGCAAGGAGCGCAGGGATGGCCGCGAAGAGCCCGCCGGCGGTGTTGATCAACGCCTCGCTGATGCCGGGCGCGACGGCGGTGATCGAGGTCGAGCCGCTCGAGCCGATGGTCATGAAGGAGTCCATGATCCCCCACACGGTGCCGAAGAGGCCGATGAACGGCGTGGCCGCCGCGGTCGTGGCCAGAAACGGGAGAAATCGGCTCAGGCGCGCCGACTCGATACGCGATGCGCGCAGCAGCGACCGCTCCACGGCGTCGAGCGAGCGGATCGTCGAGCCCTGCGCGTGCGCCATCTGGGCCTCGATCTCCGCGTAGCCGGCGCGGAAAAGTCCGACCAGCGGCGACTGCACGGTCTGCGGCGTGATGGACTGCACGTCGACGAGGCGCTTGGCTTTCCGGAACGCGCCGATGAAGCGCCGCGAGGCCCGCCGCGCCGTGCGGAAGCGCTCGCCGATGACGATCATGACCGCCCACGAGCCGACGGAAAAGATGAGAAGGATTGCCAGGACGGCCTTCCCCACCCATCCCGTATGAAAAAACGCCGTCCAGAGTTGCACTGGTTGTCGTTATAGCACGCTAGGGCGCGACCTCGATGACCTCGAAGGTGTCGGGCACGACCTTCCAGCGCGGCTCGGCCGGCTCGAGCTTCGCCGTCGGGAGGAAGAGGTGATGCGTCTTCTCGTCGACGGCGATCGTGCGCGCGCCGCGCGCCGTCGGAATGGTCTCGGCGACCTTGAAGTCGCTGCCGCGGACGACAGTGATCGTGCCGTCGCGGCCGTTCGAGGCGTAGGCGAGGTTCTTTCCGGGA